>JANOKR010000244.1:0-6511 GCA_031419315.1 Betaproteobacteria bacterium | reverse complement strand
TGCGCTGTGAAAGCGCGTCGTGATCTCCTTGGCCAGCAGCACCTTGGCATCTTTCGGGTTGCGCCCGCCCTCGACCTCGCGCTTCAGGGCCGCCAGCTCGGCTTGCGAGCGGAACGACAGAAGCGTGAAGTAGCGCCACATCAGGTCGTCACTGATCGACAGCAGCTTGGCGAACATCGTCTCGGCCGGCTCGGTGATGGCGACGTAGTTGTTTTTCGACTTCGACATCTTCTCGACGCCGTCGAGGCCTTCGAGCAGCGGCATCGTCAGGATGCACTGCGGCTCCTGGCCGGCTTCGCTTTGCAGATGGCGGCCCATCAGCAGATTGAATTTCTGGTCGGTGCCGCCGAGTTCGAGGTCGCTCTTCAGCGCCACCGAGTCGTAACCCTGCATCAGCGGGTAAAGAAATTCGTGCACGCTGATCGGCGTGCCGGCGGCAAAGCGGTTGGCAAAATCGTCACGCTCCATCATCCGCGCGACGGTGTATTTGGCCGCCAACGTGATCATGCCGCGAGCGCCGAGCGGGTCGCTCCACTCGCTGTTGTAGCGGACTTCGGCCTTGTTGATGTCGAGCACCAGGCTGATTTGGTCGAAATAGGTCTGCGCGTTGGCGGCGATCTGCTCGCGTGTCAGCGGCGGGCGCGTCGCGTTGCGGCCCGAGGGGTCGCCGATCATCGACGTGAAATCCCCGATCAGCGGGATCACGGTGTGGCCGAGATCCTGCAACTGGCGCATCTTGTTGAAGACCACGGTGTGGCCCAGGTGCAGGTCGGGCGCGGTCGGGTCGAGGCCGAACTTGATGCGCAGCGGACGGCCGCTGGCCCGCGAGCGCGCGAGCTTGGTGCGCCATTCGGCCTCGGGCAGCAGTTCGTCACAGCCACGCTTGCTGATCAACAGCGCTTCGAGCACGGCGTCGTCGACGAGCGCGGATTCGGGGCTGGGGGTGGCGGCGTTGGCGGCGTTGGCGGCGATCGGGCTTACGGGCGGTGACATGGCACGGCTTTTGGAGGTTCTTCTTAACAATCGGCGTTGGCGGCCGATTGCTATACTGCTTTGCACTCGGAACAGCGCTGCCGGCCGTTTTGGCCCTAGCTGCGCGGTGCCGCGGGATTCTAGAGGACGGGCTGCACCCGGCCCGGGCCCGCGCAGCCCGCCCCGAGACCTGTACCGCCTTTGGACCGCCCGGTTGAGTTGTAGCAGCAGCCGGACTCGTTGGAATCGTCGTCGTTGGATCTACACCGTCTTTCAGGCTCTGAAGCCGCCGCCCGTTTCGCCAACTTTCGCTCCCGCCACGCCCTGGCGTCAGCGGGCTTGGTGCTCGCCATGCTCGGCGGTTTTGGCGCGGTTGCCGTCGCGGTGGCGCCGCTCGCGCCCGATGCGGCGAATCTGCCGTCGCGCCTGGTCAGTGAAGAAGTCGCCACGGTCGACCTGCCCTCGCAGCTTGAAGCTCTCGCGGCGCACTCGGTCGAGCTCTGGCGCAGCGACCTCACGCGCAGCGGTGACAGCGTCGATTCGGTGCTGCGCCGCCTGGGCATCGTCGACGCCGACGCGCTGCGTCACGCCCGCGCCGACACCACGATCAAACGCGCGCTCGACGGCCGCGCCGGCCGTGTCGTAAGCGCCCGCGGCACCGAAGCTGGCGAACTCGTCGAGCTGGTGGTGCTGGCGCCCGCAGAGGTTGCAGAGTTGGCCCGCACTCACTTCACGCGCTTGACCATGTCTCGGGCTGACGGCCGCTGGGTCAGCCGGCAAGAGGTCGCCCGGCTGTCGGCCGAAGCCCGCCTGGGCAGCGGCACGATCCGCAGCACGCTGTTTGCGGCGACCGACGAGGCGCGCCTGCCCGACGCCGTCGCCACCCAGCTGGCTGAGATCTTCGCCACCGATATCGACTTCCACCGCGAGCTGCGCCGCGGTGACACCTTCAGCGTTGTCTACGAAGCGCTCACCGCCGACGGCGAGCCAGTGCCCTGGGCGCATGGCGGCGGGCGCGTGCTCGCGGCAGAGTTTGTGAACGCCGGCAAGGCGCGCCAGGCGATCTGGTTCGAAGGCGCCGCCGCGGGCAAAGGCGCGTTTTTCGACGCCCAGGGTCGCAGCCGCAAGCGCAGCTTCCTGGCCAGCCCGCTGGAGTTTTCGCGGGTCAGCTCGGGCTTTGCGATGCGCATGCACCCGATCATGCAACGCTGGCGCGCGCACCTCGGTGTCGACTACGCGGCACCATCGGGCACCCCGGTGCGCAGCGTCGGCGACGGCGTCGTCGAGCTGGCCGGCTGGCAAAACGGCTACGGCAACGTCGTGCACATCAAACACAGCAACGACCGCACCACCATCTTTGCGCACCTGAGCCGCGTCGACGTGCGCAAGGGCCAGCGAGTCGAGCAGAACCAGCGCATTGGCGCGGTTGGTGCCACCGGCTGGGCGACCGGGCCGCACCTGCACTTCGAGTTCCGCGTCGGCGGCGTACACCAGGATCCGCTGAAGATCGCCAAGGCCTCCGAGCCGATCGTGCTGGACCCGGCTTCGAAGAGCCGCTTCGCCGACGTCGTGCAGGCGGTGCAGGTCAAGCTCGACGTCGCCGAATCGATCGGCGGCGCGCGCGCGAGCTTCGAGTAGCCCTGCCGGCGCCTGCGTCGATGACATTGTTCATCGGCCTGATGTCAGGCACCTCGATGGACGGGGTCGACGGTGTCGTCGCGGACTTTCCCCTCACCGGCAACCCGATCGTGCTGGCGCACCGGCACCGACCCTATGACGCCGCGCTGCGCACTGAGCTGCTGCGCCTGAATCAGCCCGGCGACAACGAACTGCACCGCGCCGCGCTGGCGTCCAACGCCGTCGCGCGGTGTTATGCCGCGGTGGTGCGCGATCTGCTTGAAGCCGCGCCTGGCAGCGCCGACGCGGTGTCGGCGATCGGCGCCCATGGCCAGACAGTGCGGCACCGGCCGCAACAGTTCGACGGCCGCGGTTATTCGAGCCAGTTGCTCAACGGCGCCTTGCTTGCCGAACTGAGCCACATCGACGTCGTCTGCGATCTGCGCAGCCGCGACGTCGCCGCCGGCGGCCAGGGCGCGCCGCTGGTCCCGGCCTTTCACGCCGCACGCTTCGGGGCGCCCGATAAAAACGTCGCGGTGCTCAACCTCGGTGGCATCGCCAACCTGACGCTGCTGCCGCGTGCCGGCCGGCCGGTGACGGGTTTTGATTGCGGCCCGGGCAATGTGCTGCTCGACCTCTGGTGCGGGCAGCATCTGGGCACACCACTCGACGACGGCGGGCGTTGGGCGGCCGGCGGCCGGGTCGACGACAGGCTGCTCGCATGTCTGCTCAACGAGCCGTTTTTCCGGCAAGCACCGCCCAAGAGCAGCGGGCGCGATCTCTTTAGCCGAGCCTGGCTCGAGGCCAGGCTGGCCGGGCGGCAGTCAGCGGTCGCGCCGCAGGACGTTCAAGCTACGCTTGCCGAGCTGACCGTCGTCGCCGCGGTAGACGCCTTGGCGGAATATGGCGCGGCGACCGAGCTGCTTCAGATCTGCGGTGGTGGCGCGTTCAATGATCACTTGATGGCGCGCCTGCGCGCGCGGCTGCCCGACCTCACGGTGTCAACCACCATCAGCGCCGGCGTGCCGCCGGACCAGGTCGAAGCACTGGCATTTGCGTGGCTCGCGCAGGCGTTTGTCGATCGCCAGCCCGGCAACCTGGCCGCGGTGACCGGCGCCGCAGGCCCGCGCGTGCTGGGCGCGCTGTATCCGGCGGATTGATCAGGGTGCCTCGCCAACGACGGCGAGCGGGCGCAAAAAAGCCGCCCGCAGGCGGCTGGTTGTTGGCCTTGCTCCGACTCAGGCGGAGAACGACGAGCCGCAACCGCAGGTCGTCGAGGCGTTCGGATTCTTGATCACGAACTGCGCGCCCTGCAGGTCTTCTTTGTAGTCGATCTCGGCGCCAAGCAGGTACTGCAGGCTCATCGAGTCGATCAACAGCGAGACACCATTTTTGTCCATCTGGGTATCGTCGTCGTTCACGACTTCATCGAAGGTAAAGCCATACTGGAAGCCCGAGCAGCCGCCACCCTGGACAAAAACGCGCAGCTTCAGATCGGGGTTGCCTTCTTCGTCAACGAGGTCCTTGACCTTCGCTGCGGCACTGTCGGTAAAGACCAGCGGCACCGGCATCGCGTCGACCATCGGGCTTTGGGTTTGGGCAACGGCATTCATGGCGGGATCCTGTCTTGATCTGAAAAACGGTCGGACGCGGTTTCAGCCGCTGTTCGAGGCGGCCAACACCAACGCCGGTTTGTCGGCACTTTTGAGCGACCGCAACTCACCCTCTATTGTGGCACCTGGGTGGACTTCAAGCGCTTCGTAGCGAATATCACCCACAACACGCGCCGTCGGCTGCAATTCGACGAGGCCGTCGGAGTCGATCGGCCCGAGCACTTCGCCACCGATGATCACATGCCGGGCCCTGACCCTGCCATGAACCCTGGCTTTGACGCTGACGACAACGATGCTGTTGTCGCCACCCGCCGGGGTAATGTCACCATAAACCTCACCATCGACACGCAGGCCGTCGTGAAACTGCACATCGCCACGCAGGACAGTGCCCTCGCCGATCAGCGAGCGGATCGGCGGCGCCTTCTTTTGTTTCCAGAACATCGCGGCGGGCTTTCTTGGGTTGGGCTACAAGCGCACGGTCTGCGTCGCACGCACGCTGCCATTGTTGTCGATGACCCTGACCTGCACGGCCCTGACCACGGCATCAGCCGGGTGGTCGATCATGCCTTCGATCCTGGCGTACTGGCGCAGCTTCATCTCGCGCGCGCCGCCGGGCATCGTAAGCGTCCAGGGCTTGCCGGCCAAGCTGCCGGTGGCCTGAACCTCGTATCGGCCGGCAAATTCGGGGACATCCTTGCCACTCTGCATGACCAGCATCTGCCACCGCACCTGCCCAGCAGCCTTGGCCTCGGCCTGCAAGCCGCGGATCATCAGGCCGGCGCCGGCAGCCGGCAGCAGGCGTTCGAAGAACCCAAGATCGGCCTTCAGGCCGACGGTATCGCTTTCGAGTTGGCGCACCGTCTGCGCCAGGCGCTCCTGCGCCGCACGTTCGGTTCGCAGCAGGCTGTCGGCGGTGTTTGCAATCGAGGTCGCGCGCTCGCTGGCCATGCGCAACGCGCTGACCTCGACGCGCAGGCGCGCCAGTTCCTCTTTGGCATCGCCATCGAGGCCGGCGATGTCCTTGCCAGTCTCGAAAGTCCAGAGCGCCAGCGCGGCCGAGAAGCCGAACATCACGCCCACCGCCGCCCAACGCAAAGGCCATGGCAGGTGGCTGCGAACGATCATCCTGGGCGCGCTTACCGACAGGCGGCGGCGCAACAGCTTCCAGCGCATGGTGGGCTGCGGGGTGCGGGCCGTGAAGCCCCCACCCTGGAGCGATCAGCGCTTGCTGAACTGCTTGCGACGGCGCGCGCCGTGCAAGCCGACCTTCTTGCGCTCGACTTCACGCGCATCGCGCGTCACGAAGCCGGCCTGGCTGAGCGGCGGCTTCAGTGTCGCGTCGTAGTCGATCAGCGCGCGCGTGATGCCGTGGCGCACTGCGCCGGCCTGGCCCGATTCGCCGCCACCATGCACGTTGCACTTGATGTCGAAGGTCTCGCCGTTGGCCGTCAGCATCAGCGGCTGCTTGACGATCATGATCGAGGTCTGGCGGCCAAAATACTCGTCGACGGTCTTGCCGTTGACTTCGATCTTGCCGCTGCCTTTTTTCATGAAGACCCGGGCCACCGACGATTTGCGGCGGCCGGTACCGTAGTTCCAATGTCCGATCATTCGCGTTGTCCTCAGAGGTCCAGCGTCTTGGGCTGCTGCGCGGTGTGCGGGTGCGTGGCACCGGCGTACACCTTGAGCTTCTTGATCATCGCGTAGCCGAGCGGGCCCTTCGGGAGCATGCCCTTGACGGCCTTCTCGATCGCGCGGCCGGGGTGGCGGGCCTGCATGTCCTTGAAGGGCGTGGCGGTGATGCCGCCGGGGTAGCCGGAATGGCGGTAGTAGATCTTGTCGGTGGCTTTGGCGCCGGTGACGCGGATCTTTTCGGCGTTGACGATGACGATGAAATCGCCGGTATCGACGTGAGGCGTGTAAATGGCCTTGTGTTTGCCGCGCAACCGGAGTGCCACTTCGCTGGCAACACGTCCGAGCACCTTGTCGGTGGCGTCAATCACAAACCACTCGTGCGTCACTTCGGCCGGTTTGGCGCTGAAGGTCTTCATGAGGGACTCTCAAAGTTGATGCCCGGGCAGCAAGGCCACAGGCATCAGGACACGGCTGTTATTCGGGTGATGCGCCGCCCGTGGCGCCACTTCGTGGAGGTGGCCTCTTGGGTCGGCGGCCGGCTGATGCAGCCCCGAGAGGCCGGTCAAAGCAGGCACACACACGATTCCCCGCCGATTTCGGGAAAGCCGATGAGTATATCCGACGGCCGCGCTCCTGACTTGCACTCGACCAGGCTGCGAGCGTTGGCAATGCGG
>JANOKR010000243.1:0-1525 GCA_031419315.1 Betaproteobacteria bacterium | reverse complement strand
GTCTTGGCCGAGGCAACCAAGGTCGCCAGCACGCCGTAGGTCTGCGCCGCGTTCGGGTTGTTCGGGTACAGGCCGGCGGGGATCGTGGCGCGGGCGTAATAGGGCTTTTCGCCGACGAGTTTGTCGATGGCCGGGCCGGTGAGCGGCACCAGTTGGGCGCCGCAGGACGTGGTCGGGTCCTGGATATTCGCGCTCGGGTGGCCGACCGCGTAGAAAAATCCGTCGATCTTGCCGTCGCACAAAGCCGGGCCGTGTTCGTCGGCCTTGAGCTCGGAGGCGAGCGCGAAGTCACTCATCTTCCAGCCCAGGCCGGTGAGCAGCTCTTCCATCGACGAGCGTGTGCCCGACCCCGGGTTGCCGACGTTGAAACGCTTGCCCTTGAAGTCGGCAAAGGTCTTCACGCCGGCTTCTTTGCGCGCGAGCACGGTGAAGGGCTCGGGGTGCACCGAGAACACCGCACGCAGGTCGGTGAAGGCGGCGTCCTTGAACTGGTTGACGCCCTTGGTCGCGTTGTAGTGCACGTCGCTCTGCGCGAAGCCCATGTCCAACTCGCCGGCCTTGATGGTGTTGATATTGAAGACCGAGCCGCCGGTCGATTCGACCGAGCAGCGGATGCCATGTTTGGCGCGGTCCTTGTTGACCAGCCGGCAGATCGCGCCGCCGGCGGCGTAGTACACGCCGGTGACACCGCCAGTGCCGACGGTCATGAATTTCTGCTGGGCCTGCACCGGCGTGGTGGTCAGGGCGGCGAGGGTGGTGACGGTGGTGGCCGCGACGGCGGCCAGGGTCGGTACAAAACGCACGGTAAAAGCTCCTTCAGGAAGGGACGAGAATCGAGTCGTGGATCAGGCCGGCGGCAGCACCGAGTCGATCGTGCTGCCGAGCTTGTCGACCAGCTCTTCAAGCTGCTGGATGCTCGCCGTGAACGGAGGCGCCAGCAATACGTGGTCGCCCTGCTCGCCGTCGACGGTGCCACCCATGGGGTAACACAGCAAGCCGCGGTGCAAAGCCTCGGCCTTGATCTTGGCGTGGGTCTTGTTCGCGGCCGGCAGCGCGGCCTTGGTCGCGCGGTCGGCGACCAGTTCGATGCCGACGAACAGACCGCGGCCGCGGATATCGCCGACGTTGGGGTGCGCGCCGAGCCGGCTGCGCAGCATCTGGTCGAGCGCCTCGCCGTGCTGTTGCACCTGGGCCAGCAGGCCCTCTTCGCGGATCACGCGCTGCACCGCAAGCGCCGCGGCACAGGCCACCGGATGGCCGAGGTAGGTGTGGCCATGCTGGAAGAAGCCGCTGCCGGCACGCATCGCATCGACGATGACGCTGTTCACGAGCACCGCACCGATCGGCTGGTACCCCGCGCCCAGGCCCTTGGCGATGATTTCGATATCGGGCACCACGCCGTCCTGCTCACAGGCATGCAGGGTGCCGGTGCGGCCCATGCCACACATCACTTCGTCCAGGATCAGGAGCACACCGTGGCGGTCGCAGATCTCGCGGATGCGTTTGAAATATCCTGGCGGCGCGG
>JANOKR010000242.1:0-2668 GCA_031419315.1 Betaproteobacteria bacterium | reverse complement strand
GTCGTGTTCGAGGCGTCCGTGTGGTCAGCCACCAGCCCGCCGGTTGTCGGCGCCGATGTCGAAGGGTTTGCGTGGCTGGTCGGGGAGTGTCTGGGCCCGCTGCCATCGGGACACCAGCAGCGCGGTGCCTGATGCTGGTCGTGATGGTGGAGGCGCGGCGCTTTGACGATCGCCGCCGCTGCCCGCGCCGGCTTCAATTCACCACAAACACCACTGCCGTACGCGCCGGCACGTAGAAGGCCCCCGACCCCGCGGCGTAGGTCGCCAGCTTGGCGCGTGTGTCCGCCGCGCCCGCAGCGGCCTGCACCGGATGCAGCACCAGCGCCTTGGCCTTGAGGGCATCGACGGTCACGACCTGATCGACCTTGTCGACGTTGACGACGTAGACGAGTTCCTTGAAGCCGGCGCCGGCCAGGCCGTTGCCATCGACATGCGCCATCAGCACCGTTGCGACTTGGGCGCTGCCGGTGTTGTGGAACGTTAGCCGCGCCTTGATGTCGTCGGCGCTGCGCAGGCGCAGCATCGTCGTGCTGCTGCGGATCTTGAGCAGGTCGCGGAAGGCGTCGCGGACCCATGCGATGTCGCCGGCGGCGGGCTTGATTGCGGCATCGGCGAGCAAGGGTTTCATCGCTGCCCAGCTCGCACTGTTGTCGCTGAAACGTGGCACGCCGGTGCCGAAATAGTTGTCCGCGTAACTCCAGTCGATGCGGTTGAACCAGTCGCCGGCGTCGTAGCTGTTGCGGTCCAGGCTCTTGCTGCGCAGGGTGTCCACGCCGGCGTGGAAATACGCCACGCCTTGGCTGAAAGCGTTGATCGCGACGCCAAGCATCTGCACCCGGGCACGGTCTTCGCGGCTGGTGCCGGTGGGCAGCTTGAAGGCGTTGTTGTCGAACAGGGTGTGGTTGTCGTGGTTCTCGACATAGTTCACCGCCTCAGCCGGGTCGGTGACAAAACCCGCGCCGTTGGTCTGCTCCAGCGTTTGCGTCGCGTCCCAATGGGTCTTCAGCACATAACTGCGGATCGACCCGGCCAGGCCGGCCTTGATCAAGTCGCCCTGCCACATCAGGTCGTTGCGCGAGCGGCCGGCGCCGAGTGGGTTGGGGTCGTAGTGCAGGCCGTTGATGAAGCCCTGGTTGGCGACCAGCGCGTCGCCGCTGTCGAAGGGGCTGCCACCACGAACGGCGTCGCGGGCAAAGGGGCTGAAGCTGCCGATGCCGCTGCCGTTGAGGCTCCACATCGAGGCCTGCACGAAGCGTGCGCCACCGGCGACTTCGCCGAAGTCCCAGCCTTCGCCGAGCAGTTGCACATCGCGCCCGGCAGCGGCCTTGACCTTGGCTTTCAAGTCTTCCATCACCGCGCGCGGTTGGTGGCCCATGATGTCGAAGCGGAAAGAGCTGATCTTGTAGTCGCGCGCCCAGGTGATGACCGAGTCGATCATCAGCTTGCCCATCATCATGTTTTCGGTCGCGGTGTTGTCGCAGCAGGTCGATGTCTCGACCGCACCGGCGGCGTTGAGGCGGTGGTAGTAGCCCGGCACGATGCGGTCGAGCACCGACTTTTCGCTCTGCCGCGAAGCGGTGGTGTGGTTGTAGACGACGTCCATGCCGACGCGCAGGCCGGCGTCGTGCAGGCCCTTGACCATGGCGCGGAATTCGACGATGCGGCGGGCGCCGTCGGCTGCATCGCTGGCGTAGCTGCCTTCTGGCGCGGTGTAGTGCCAGGGGTCGTAACCCCAGTTGAAGCAGTCGGCACCGGCTGTCGCGCTCACCGCCGCCTGCTGGGTTTCGGCGTCAGCCGCACCCGCCGGTGCGGGTGTCGTGCAGCCGGTTTCCGGCACGCTGGCGATGTCGAACACCGGCAGCAGGTGGACGTCGGTCAGGCCGGCGTCGGCCAGGCCCTTGAGGTGTTTCATGCCGTTGGCGGTGCTCTCGGTGAAGGCGCCGTATTTGCCACGGTTGGCCGCGGTCACGCTGGTGTCGTTGGCCGAGAAGTCGCGCACATGCAGCTCGTAGATGACCATGTCGGTGGTCGCCGCCACCTTGGCCGGCGGCAGGCTCGCATCCCAGCCGGCCGGCTTGAGCGCAGCGGCATTCAGATCGGCGATGTAGCTGCGTTTGGAGTCGGTGGTCAGGCTCAGCGAGTACGGGTCGGTGACGAGGTTGCGCACCACGCCGACACCGCGCACAAAGACGTCGACCGCAAACCGGTAGTACTTAGCCCCGAGGTTGCCGGCGCGGCTGGCCGACCAGATGCCGGTGTTGCCGTCGAAGACCATCTCGTCGACCGTGACCGCGTTGCCGCTGCCGCTGTCGTAGGTGAAGACCTTGACCTTCTGCGCACTCGGCGCCCAGAGCTTGAAGCGGGTATTGCCCGCGGCGATGGTGGCGCCGAGATCGCTGACGTTGGCCGCCGCGGCGTAGAGGTCATCCAAGGCGCCGGCAGTCTGCGTGGTGGTTGCGTTCTGCACCTTGCCCAGGGCATCTTCCTGGACCAGCACGAGCTGCTTTTTGTGCAGCTCGGGCAGCGCGGCCAGGTCGGCGGCCTTGACCGCAAACACCGCGCCGGGTGACAGCCATTTGAAACGTTCGGCAGCGCCGGCCGGCACTGCGCTGGCGTAAACATCGAGCGTGATCGACCCGTCGGCGCCGCTGACGGCTTCGTCCTTGCG
>JANOKR010000241.1:0-14645 GCA_031419315.1 Betaproteobacteria bacterium | reverse complement strand
CGACGACAGTCTCGACGACGGTGACATCGGGTTCAACATCGTCACGGGTGCGGCGGCCAGCGGCGACGCCAATTACAGCGACCTGGCCGTTGCCGAAGTCGCGGTGGTCAACAACGACAACGACAGCTCGGGCATCAGCGTCTCGTGGATCTCCGGGCCGACGACCGAAGCTGGCGGGGCCTCGACGTTCACGGTGGTCCTCGACGCCGAGCCGACTGCTGACGTGACCATCTCGGTCACTACCGGCGACGCCACCGAAGGCACGGTATCGACGGCAATGCTGACCTTCACGTCAGCCAACTGGAACACCGCCCAAACCGTCACCGTCACCGGCGTCGACGACAGCCTCGACGATGGCAACCTCGGCTTCAACATCATCACCGGGGCGGCGGCCGGCGCAGACACCAACTACAACGGCTTGGCGGTTGCCGATGTCGCGGTAGTCAACACCGACGACGACGCGCCGCTGATCGTGCTGCCGGCTTCGCAGCAAGCACTTGAAGACACGCCGTTGCCGATAGACGGCGTGGCGGTGCAAGATGGTGGCGGGGGCCTGACGTCGGTGCAACTCAGCGTGGCTTCGGGCGTGATCAGCGTCGACCTCGCTGGCGGCGCCTGGGTCGTCGGCGGCACCAACGGCAGCGCTTCGATCACCCTGGCAGGCACGCACGTCGAAGTCAATTCGGCGCTGGCGGCACTCGTTTACCAGGGCGCGGCGGATTTCAACGGCGCCGACACGCTGAGCCTGCGGGCAAGGGACGGCGCAGGCGCGCTCGCGACACGCACCTTGCCGATCGTGGTCGCGCCGGTCAACGACCTGGCCGTCGGGGTGCCGCTGATCATCGGCAGCGCTATCGAAGACCAAACCTTGGGCGCCGATACCCAGACCATCGGTGATGCCGACGGCGTGATTGCCTTCACCTATCAATGGCTGCGTGACGGCACACCGATCGCCGGTGCCACGACTGCCGCGTACCGGCTCGACGACGTTGATGTCGGCAGCCACATCAGCCTGCGGGTCGACTATGTCGACGGCCAGGGCACGGCAGAGTCGGTCAGCAGCCTGCCGACGGCGCTGGTGGCCAACCTGAACGACGCGCCGGTGATCACGAGTTTTGCCGGCGCCGCAGCAGTCGGCCTGGTCATCGACGAGAACATAACCGCCGTGGCGATGGTCGCCAGCACCGATGTGGATGGTGGCGCGCCGACCTACGCGGTGCTCGCTGGCGCGGATGCGGTGCGCTTCAGCGTCGATGCCGAGACTGGAGCGCTACGCTTTGTCGTAGCGCCCGATTTCGAAGCACCCCAGGACCGCGATGCCGACCAGATCTACGACGTGACGGTGACTGTTTCCGACGCTGCCGGCGGCCAGGCCGAGCAGGCGTTTTCTGTGCGCGTGGCCAACATCGATGACGTGCCGGCACCAGCGCCCGCACCAGCGCCCGCATCGGCTCCGCCACCGCCACCGGCGCCGACCTTGCCGACGCCGGAACCTGCGCCCACCTCTGCGCCCACGCCCGCACCATCGCCATCCGCCGATGAAACACCGCCCGCGCTGGCGACTGACGGCCGGGGTGCTGGCGAACCGGCGCTGCCGACCACCGACACGCCATCCGACCCGCCATCCGACACCGACCGCGGCGGCCGGGCGACGCAGGTGCTGGATCGCCTCACAACGGCGCCCGTGGTGGCTGCGCCCGACGATGCACGTCGACCGACGCAGGTCGACAGCTTTGACGCAGAGCGGCGCAGCGGCGCTGCCACCCCGGCCACCGCCGGTGGCTTCCAGGGTGTGATGGTGTCCTTCGGGCTGAACCTGCCGGTCACACCCGACTTGGGGCTGGTTGCCAAAACCGGCTTCGACCTTGATTGGCTCGACGCGCGCGATCAGCGTTTGGGCGACCCCGGCCGCATGGTTTCGCTGACGCTGCGCGGCGATCAGGGCCTCGAGTCCAACACAAGTCTGGATGCCGCCGACAACGATGCGAAGTCGCCGATCGAGCAGGTGCTGACCGACCCGACCCGTGTCAGCGCGGCCGGCCTGACGGTGGGTTTTGTGTGGTGGCTGACCCGCAGCGGTGGCCTGTTGGCGGGGGTATTGATGGGCGTGCCGGCATGGCGCCACGTCGACTTGGCTCCCGTCCTGGCTCGACGTACCGACGACGATGATGATGACCGCGACCGCGACCGCGACGGCGAAGGTGAGGGTGACGGTGATCAAGCGGACGGGCGGGCACCTGTGGGCAGTGAAGCTGCGGCATCGGAACTCGATGCGATCTTCGATCGAAGCCCCGGCTGGCAGGCCGGTTGGGAAGAGGAGGCACGATGAAAACTCGAATCAGCCCGATGATGCAGATCACCTCGGCCCTGGTCGCTTTGTGCGGCATGCTGGTGGTGCTGGCGGACCTGTTTTTTGGCGTCATGCCGAACCGGGCCGAGCAGAGCTTGCAAGTGCGAAAGCAGATCGGTGAAGCGATCGCGGTGCAGGTCTCGACGCTGCTGCGCAGTGGCGACCGGCGCCTGATGCAGCAGACCATCGACGACGTCGCCAAGCGGACGCCGGACTTGGCGTCGGTGGCGCTGCGGCGTGCCGACGGCTCGATCGTCGCAGAATCCGGCGGCCACGCCGGGCGCTGGCAGCATGTGGCTGGCAGTGCGTCGACCCACGAGTCGATTTATGTGCCGCTCGAAGCCGGTGGCAAGCCCTGGGGCAGTTTTGAGCTGGCGTTTGCGCCGCTACCGGGCGGCGCCTGGATGCGTTTCCTCCAAGAGCCGCTGGTGCTGACGATGCTCTTCATCTCGGTGCTCGGCACACTCGGTTTCAGCCTGTACGTGCGCCGCGCGCTGCAACACCTGGACCCTTCGTCGGTGATCCCCGACCGCGTGCAGGGTGCGTTCGATGCCATGGCCGAAGGGGTGGTCGTGCTCGACGCGCGTGGCCGCGTGCTGCTCGCCAGCAAGTCATTCCGCAGCCTGCATGCCGATGCAGCTTCACTCGCCGTGGGCGCTGCCCTGTCGGCGCAGGACTGGGTGCTCAACGGCTTTGGCCGCAATACCGCCAGCCACCCCTGGTCGCGTGCGATCGACGAAAAACAGAGCCTGTCCGGCGTCACCGCCGAGGTCTGTGCCGCCAGCGGCGTGCCACAGCAGGTGGTGGTGAACTGCGCGCCGATCACCGACGCGGGCTCCAAGGTGCGTGGATGCATGGTCACTTTCAGCGACATTTCGGCGTTGCATCGAGCGAATACCGCGCTGCGCGAGGCGATGGCCGAACTGGCCAACTCGAAGACCCAGATCGAACGCCAGAACGGCGAGCTGCATCGCCTGGCCACGCGCGACCCGATGACCGGCTGCCTGAATCGCCGCGCTTTCACCGAGATGTTCCGGCGTCTGTTCACTGGCGCCAAGGTCAGCCAGGCCTACCTGGGTTGCCTGATGATCGACATCGACTTTTTCAAGAAGGTCAACGACACCCACGGCCATGCGATCGGCGACCGCGTGATCCAGGAGGTCGCCAAGAAGCTCACCGACTGCGCGCGTGCATCGGACCTCGTCTGCCGCTACGGCGGCGAAGAATTTGTGCTTGTTGTACCCGGCCTGGGTGCCGCGGCGCTGACCAATTTTGCCGAGCGCGTGCGCGCGCGCATCGAGGCCGAATGTGGCGCCGGGGTGCGCGAGATCGTCGGCATGCAGGTCACCGTGAGCATCGGCGTCTCGATGATGGAGGGCGCTGTGGCCAGCGAGCAGGAACTCATCGACCATGCCGACCAGGCGCTGTACCTGGCCAAACGCGGCGGGCGCAACCAGGTCAGGCTGTGGTCAGGTGCAGCAGTACCCGAAGGCGAGGGCGCCGCGGCGTCGGCGGCAAACGGCTGATCAGCCCACGGTGACCGGGATCTTGCCGATCCGCGCGCGCCATTCCCTGGGCCCGGTCTCGTGCACGCTGACGCCGTTGGAATCGACGGCCACGGTGACCGGCATGTCAAGCACGTCGAATTCGTAGATCGCTTCCATGCCGAGGTCGGCAAAGGCGACGACCTTGGCGCCCTTGATGGCCTTGGACACCAGGTAGGCCGCGCCGCCCACCGCCATCAGGTAGGCGCTTCTGTGCTTCTTGATTGCCGCGACACCGGTCGGCCCACGTTCGGCCTTGCCGATCATGCCGATGAGGCCGGCCTGGCCGAGCATCATGTCGGTGAACTTGTCCATCCGCGTCGCCGTCGTCGGGCCGGCTGGGCCGACCACCTCGTCGCGCACCGGGTCGACCGGGCCGACGTAGTAGATGACGCGGTTCGTGAAGTCCACCGGCAGTGGCTGCCCTGAAGCCAGCAGGTCCTGGATGCGCTTGTGCGCAGCGTCGCGGCCGGTGAGCATCTTGCCGGACAGCAGCAGCGTGTCGCCGGGCTGCCAGCTGGCGACCTCGGCCTTGGTGAGTTGGTTCAGGTCGACCCGTTTGCTCTTGTTGTAGTCGGGCTGCCAATGCACGTCGGGCCACAGGCTCAGGTCCGGCGGCTCCAGGTAAGCCGGGCCCGAGCCGTCCATCACGACATGCGCGTGGCGCGTTGCGGCGCAGTTCGGGATCATCGCCACCGCGTTGCCGACGGCATGGGTCGGGAAGGTGTTGATCTTGACGTCGAGCACGGTGCTCAGGCCGCCCAGGCCCTGCGCGCCGATGCCCAGCGCGTTGACCTTTTCGTAGATCTCGACGCGCAGTTTTTCCAAGTCGGTCTGCGGCCCGCGCTGGAGCAACTCGAACATGTCGATGTCGTCCATCAACGCTTCTTTGGCCATCAGCATGGCTTTTTCTGCGGTGCCGCCGACGCCGATGCCGAGCATGCCCGGCGGGCACCAGCCGGCACCCATCGTGGGCACCGTCTCCAACACCCACTCAAGCAGCGAATCGCTGGCCTTGAGCATCTTGAAATTGCTCTTCATTTCCGAGCCGCCGCCCTTGGCGGCGACGCCGACACCGAGCTTGTCGCCGGGCACGACCTTCATCGCGACCACGGCGGGCGTGTTGTCCTTGGTATTGCGGCGTGAGAACAGCGGGTCCTCGACCACCGAAGCGCGCAGCTTGTTGTCGGCGTTCAGATAGGCACGGCGCACACCTTCGTTGACGGCGTCGTCGATGGTGCCGCTGCCAAAACCTTCCCAGCGCAGGTCCATGCCAACGTCGAGAAAGACGTTGACGATGCCGGTGTCCTGGCAGATCGGGCGGCGGCCTTCGGCGCACATCCTGGAGTTGGTCAGGATCTGCGCGATCGCGTCCTTGGCCGCCGGCGAGGCTTCGCGCTCGTAGGCCCGCGCGAGGTGGGCGATATAGTCCGCCGGGTGGTAGTAGCTGATGTACTGCAAGGCCCCGGCCACGGTTTCCACGAGGTCGGCATAACGAATGGTGGTGGTCATGAGGGGTCTGCTCGCGGGGTTGGCTGGATCGGTCGAGTTTGCTGTGGAGTTTACTGAAGCGCAGGCCGTTCAGTGCTGACGGGAATCCGCCGCTTCATCCAGTCAGAATCGATCGGCGGCATCGTGCTGGCAGCCGCCGCGTTGCTGGCGCTGGTGGTGAGCAATTCGCCGTTGGCCGAGGCCTACCACCGGTTTGTGCACTGGCCGGGCGAGTTGCGCATCGGTGGTGATGCGCTGGTGCTGGTCAAGCCGCTCGGCGTCTGGGTCAACGACCTCTGGATGGCGGTGTTTTTCTTTCTCGTCGGCCTGGAGATCAAACGCGAGGCGCTTGAAGGCGAACTCGCGACCTTGAAGCAGGCCATGCTGCCGGCGGTGGCCGCGCTGGGCGGCATGGTCGTACCGGCCTTGATCTACAGCGCCATCAATTGGGGCGACGCCACCGCGATGCGCGGCTGGGCGATCCCGACCGCCACCGATATCGCCTTTGCGCTCGGCATCCTGATGTTGCTCGGCTCGCGCGTGCCGGCGTCGCTGAAGGTCTTTTTGACCGCGGTGGCGATCATCGACGACCTCGGTGCGATCGTGATCATTGCGGTCTTTTATACCGACAACCTGTCGGCGCCGATGCTGCTCGCCGCGTCTGGCGGCATCGGTGTGCTCGCCGTGCTCAACCGCTTTCGGGTGGCGTCGATCGGCCCCTATGTCGTGATCGGATTGATCGTCTGGCTGTGTGTGTTGAAGTCGGGTGTGCACGCCACGCTGGCCGGCGTCATCACCGCGCTGGCGATCCCGATGCGGCGCACCGACGGCGGCTCGCCGCTGCTCGCCGCCGAACATGCCTTGCAGCCCTGGGTTGCGTTCGCCGTGCTGCCGCTGTTTGCGTTTGTCAACGCTGGAGTGTCGCTGCAAGGCGTGACGCTGGCGTCGCTGGCAGCCCCGGTGCCGATGGGCATCGCGTTGGGGCTGGTGCTGGGCAAGGTGCTCGGTGTGTCCTTGGCCAGCCTGCTCGTGATCAGGTTGACCGGCGGCGGCTTGCCCACTGGCGCCAGCGTGCGTCAGTTCATGGCGGTCTGCACGCTCTGCGGCATCGGCTTCACGATGAGCCTGTTCATCGGCTCGCTGGCCTTTGAAGGGCAGCCCGCCGAGCGCGAGATTCAGCTCAAGATCGGCGTGCTGGGCGGGTCGCTCGTATCGGCGTTGATTGGCGTGGCGATGTTCCTGTGGCCGGTCGGTAGACCATCGACGGCGGCGGCGGCATGAACAACCCATTGCTGGCCTGAGGGTCAGCTGGTTGCGAGCGCGATGGCAGCGAGTCAGAGAAACCGGCGACCACGTCACGCCGATACGACTTCGTCCGCGCAGTAATATCAATAGCCAGGAGGAAAACGCCATGCCAGACACCGTCGCTGAACTCGCTCAACGTGGTCGTGCCTTGGACCCCAAGGATCGGGAGCGGCTGGTGGATTTGCTGCTGGACTCCTTCGACGAGTCGCGCGACCCTGCGGTTGAGGAGGCCTGGCGACTGGAGATCAAACGTCGGGTGTCCGCGTACGAACGCGGTGAGACCGTGCTCTACGATGCCGACGCGGTGATGGCCGAGGCCCAGCGCCTTGCGCCGTGAAGCGGCTTCGCCTCGATTCCGCGGCGAGAGCAGAACTACTGCATGAGGTGAGCTACTACGAGGCCCGCGACCGGGAACGGGACGCAGGTTTCGAGAGGCCGTAACCGAAGTCTTCGACCACATTCGTCGAACCCCGAAGGCCGGCAAGCCCGATGAGGAAGACTGCAGGCGACTGCGGATCAGAGGGTTCCCGTTTTCGGCGGTGTATCGCGAAGAGCGGCGCGAGATCGTTGTCTACGCGATTCGCCCAGATGCCAAAGATCCGGGCTACTGGCAAGCACGCACGAAGTAACGCCTCAGATCGATGGTTCCGAAGCCCCCGGGTTCTATATCGATCTGCCAGCGACTCGGCCGCCGGATTAGTGGGCTGCCCAATCAGCGCGGCGGAAGCCGCGAACGCAGCTACGCGGAAGGCTGGTGAGCCCACGGCGCTTGTCCGACACGTCGCCGCGCCAGCCACGCGGTCGCTGCCAAACCGCCCAGCAGCAGCTCACGACCGCCCACTTCGGGGACCGGTGAAGCAGCACTCACGCCGTCGATGAAGACGGTCTGAAAAACATCGATGCCCAGGAACTCCAGTGTGGTTGTCGCACCGGTTGCCACGAAATTGAACGCGTACTTCCAGCAGGTCGGCGCGATCGGCAGTACGGGCAGCGTCTCAAGGTTCACCAGGACGAGCGAAGCCCCGCCCAATCGTGCCTCGACGTGGCCGCGGGCGCTGCCGTTCTGGGCCCAATTGAAGGTCAATTGGTAGCTGCACCCTGCTTCGGTGATGAGGTCTTGCGCGATGTGCCCGATATCGGCTGCCCCGAAGCCGGAAAGCACCCCTTGATGGATTCCATCGAGCGAGAAAGCCGGATCCAAGCTGTTGCGCTTGGCCGGCCCGCCGAAGGCCCAGGCCGATCCGTCCTCGAAGCTCGGGTTCTTGACGATGTTGCCAGCCGTGCAGGCGGCGATGGCCTCAGCCGCGACGAGGGCAGTTCCGCCGGCCGCAACAACGACGCACCAATGAAGCCACTTGCAATTGCGCATCACGAACCCCCACAAGCCACGCGGCTCAAGCCCGATGATCGTCACGCCTGGAACCGGCGGCCCGGCGAGTGAACGCTACCAGCAGGCCGAGCCCGGCAAGCAGCAACGCCGCGCTGTCTACTTCGGGTACGGCAAGGGTCAACTGCACGTTGTCAATACCAGCGCGGACTGGGGCTCCACGGCTCGAGAATTCAAGCGTGAGCTTGTCAACGAGCACCGCGCTGAACGCCTGGTTAATCCAAGGAGACGTCCCGGCGCCGCCGTAGATGACCGAATAGTCTGAATAGACATCCAACCCGTTCAGGCTGCCGGTCACGGACCACTCCCCGATTCCGGAATGAAGGCGATCGAAGCCGGCGAAGGTGAAGGCCGAACCCCCCGCAGCGAACACCAGCCGGCCGAAGGCGGCGCAGGCCGGTCGAACGCTAAGGCTTGGAGCGGGATTGCCCCCCGTGGTATCGACACAAGGGCCACCGCTACCAACCTGGTTCACGGCGAATCCTGCCTCAACAAAACTCGTGAACGGGTCTCCGTCGGCGCCGGGCAGAAGGAGGTCGAACGTGATAGTCGCGGCCGCCGCCGGTTGCAGCGAGGCAAACAGCGCAAGCGCCGCCAATCCTTTTGCAACCGCCGTGAAGGGGCCGCCCATCGTGCCCGTTGATTTCGGTATGCAGTTCATGTGTCCTCCAATGATCCAAGTTGGGGAACGAAGGATCGATACGCCTGTCGACGGGCGACGTTGCCAGTGCGCGCCTGTCCGGAATCCTTGAGTCGCCGTATCGAGCCCCGCTGAATGTGCCGTGAAGGTCAAGACCGCCACGCAAATCCAGCATCACGCAATTCCCTCGATGCGGGGGGGTAAACCCGAAAACCCCCGTGAACGAGGGGTTGCGTTGTTGCCTGGTGCGCCGGCGGCTCGGCCGCCAACCGCGCGACTGCCGAGGCGTCGCGATTCAGTCGGCTACCGCGTCGTCGACGCCTGAGCGCGGCTCAAGGCTCTCAAGATCGGCGATGTCCTTGGCCCGGCCGCTGGCTCGCTTGTTGGCCTTGAAGTCATCGATGCCGATGATCGGCAGTTCAACGCCGTCAATGACAACCCGTTCCCGGCGCGCGAAACAGGCATCGAAGTCGACGCCATCGATGGTGGTCAACAGATCGATGCGCCTGGGCGGGTGCCCGAGCTGGACCACGAAGTCGGGTGCGAAATCCTCTGCTTTGATCCCCAGCGAACCGAACCCGAATCGATGTAAGGCCAGCACCACGCGTTGCAGATTTTCGGCGCGTGGTGCGACCCAGAAATCGATGTCACCGGTGTAGCGCGGGTGGCCATGCGCAGCGAGCGCGTAGCCGCCGACCAGCAGGTACTCAACGCCCTCTGCGTTGAGCGATTGCGCAAACTCTTTGAAGTCGCGGTTCAGCAGCATCGTCGCCGCCATCCTTTAGGTGCAGATCGCGGCGCAATGCCTCGACGGCGCCGATGCGCTCGGCCATCGGCCGCGCAAGCCAGAAGGCCAGGTCGGCGGCCTGCTGGCCGCGCCGCGGAATGCGTGTGAAAACCTTGTCCACGACGCTATTGTCACCGCTGACGCCGCGCCAATCAATGCACCTTGGCCGGCGGCGTCATGAGCTTGTCGGTATAGGCAATCGCCAGCGCCGACATCAAGAAAGTGATGTGGATGATGGTCTGCCACATCAGCACCTTCTCGGTGTAGTTCTCGGCGTTGATGAAGGTCTTGAGCAGGTGGATCGAGCTGATGCCGATGATCGCCGTGGCGAGCTTGACCTTGAGCACCGAGGCGTTGACGTGGCTCAGCCACTCGGGCTGGTCAGGGTGGTCCTGCAGGTTCATGCGCGAGACAAAGGTTTCGTAGCCGCCGACGATGACCATGATGAGCAGGTTGCTGATCATCACCACGTCGATAAGTGCCAGCACGACGAGCATGATGATCGTCTCGTTGAGCGCCCTGATCGGCTCGTAGCCGGTGACTTCGCCGGCAATATCCTTGATCGCGATGGCCTTGTAGCCGATGCTCTGCACCAACTTGACCAGCGCGTCCTGGCTGCCAAAAGCGGCCTCGATCAAGTGGGTGAGTTCGACCCAGAAGTGGAAGACGTAGACTGCCTGGGCCAGGATCAGCCCCAGGTACAGCGGCAACTGCAGCCAACGGCTGGCAAAGATGAAATTCGGCAGCGCACGCATGCGGGCGGCTTCGACGGGGACGGGTTTGCTCATGGCGGCGGCTTGCGGCTTTCAGGATTTGATGGTCGGCGAGTGATGGGCTTGGGGTCAGCCCGCTTGCGCGAAATTGTAGGCGCGCAACGATGACGGCCCCGGGTTGGCGCTGTCGGCGCGCCCGTCAGGGCACAGTCAGAGCGCATGCTTAGGGTAGCGTGCTGCGCCAGACCCCACAGATCCCCACAACCACGCCTTTAGTGTCTTCAGGAGACGACCATGTCGAGCGACCAACCCACCGCGCTGATCACCCATCTGCCCCCCGCGAGCCTGGTCCAGGCCGCGGCGGTATCGGGCATGGCCGCGTACGACGCGCTCTGCGCCGAGGCTGAGGCCGATCACGAAGCCTACTGGGCGCGGCTGGCGCGTGAGACGTTAAGCTGGAAAACGCCGTTCACGAAGACGCTGGACAGCAGCAACGCGCCGTTTTATCGGTGGTTCGAAGACGGCACGCTGAACGTCTCGTACAACTGCCTGGACCGCAACGTCGAACGCGGCCTGGGTGACAAGACAGCGATCATCTTCGAGGCCGACGACGGCGCTGTCGCGCGCGTCAGCTACAGCGAGCTGCTGGCCAAGGTCGCGCGCATGGCCAACGCGCTCAAGTCCAGCGGCGTGAACAAGGGCGACCGTGTCGTCATCTACATGCCGATGAGTGTCGAGGGTGTGGTCGCGATGCAGGCCTGCGCGCGCATCGGCGCGACGCACTCGGTGGTATTCGGCGGGTTTTCGGCGCAATCCTTGCGCGACCGCATCGAGGACGCCGGCGCGGTGATGGTCATCACCGCCGACGAGCAGATGCGCGGAGGCAAGGCGCTGGCGCTGAAGAGCATCGTCGACAAAGCGCTGACGTTGGGCGGCTGCGACTCGATCAAAAACGTCATCGTCTACCGCCGCACCGGTGGCAAGGTGGCTTGGGTAGAAGGCCGCGACCGTTGGATGCACGAGCTGACCGAGCAGCAAAGCGCGGTCTGCGAGCCCGTTTGGGTGGGTGCGGAGCATCCGCTGTTTTTGCTCTACACCTCGGGCTCGACCGGCAAGCCCAAGGGCGTCCAGCACTCAACCGGCGGATACCTGCTGCACGCGGCGCTGACGACGAAGTGGACCTTCGACCTCAAGCCCGACGACATCTTCTGGTGCACCGCCGATATCGGCTGGGTCACCGGCCACACCTACATCACCTACGGCCCGCTGGCGCTGGGTGGCACCGAGATCGTCTTCGAAGGCATCCCGACCTACCCCGATGCGGCGCGCTTCTGGAAGACGATTGAAAAGCACAAGGTCACGATCTTCTACACCGCGCCGACCGCGATCCGCTCGCTGATCAAGGCGGCAGAAGGCAACGCCGCGGTGCACCCGAAAAACAGCGACCTGTCGTCGCTGCGCCTGCTCGGGTCGGTCGGCGAGCCGATCAACCCGGCGGCCTGGGAGTGGTACTACCAGCATATCGGCGGCAGCAGATGCCCGATCGTCGATACCTTCTGGCAGACCGAAACCGGCGGCCATGTCATCACGCCGCTGCCGGGTGCGACGCCGATGGTGCCGGGTTCTTGCACGCTTCCTTTTCCCGGCATCAGCGCTGCGGTGGTCGACGAAACCGGCCACGACGTGCCCAACGGGCAGGGCGGCATTCTGGTCATCAAGAAGCCTTGGCCGAGCATGATCCGCACGATTTATGGCGACCCCGAGCGCTTCAAGAAAAGTTACTACCCGCCGGAGCTGAAAGGCTACTACCTCGCCGGTGACGGCGCGATCCGCGACAAGACCAACGGCTACTTCACGATCACCGGGCGCATCGACGATGTGCTCAATGTCAGCGGCCACCGCATGGGTACGATGGAGATCGAATCGGCGCTGGTCAGCTGCACCGATCTGGTCGCCGAAGCGGCAGTCGTGGGGCGCCCCGACGAGACTACTGGCGAGGCGATCTGCGCCTTCGTCGTGCTCAAGCGCTCACGGCCGGTGGGCGACGAGGCGAAGCAGATTGCGAACCAGTTGCGCGCCTGGGTGGCCAAGGAGATCGGCCCGATCGCCAAGCCGCGAGACATCCGATTTGGTGACAATCTGCCCAAAACCAGGTCAGGGAAAATCATGCGCCGGTTGTTGCGCTCGATTGCCAAGGGCGAGGCAATCACCCAAGATACGAGCACCTTGGAAAATCCCGCGATCCTGGAGCAGTTGGCCGAGACCAACTGAGCCAGCCAAAGCGGCTGCACATCATGTGGTTTGTCGGACTCGGCCTGGTTGTTGTCTTGCTGCACTTCGCCGGCATCGGCCCGCCCGGGCGCTGGAACTTCGAAGTTTTTGGCGACCTCTGGAAGTTTTTGCTGCCCTTCGGTCTGGCGCTGGCCTGGTGGGCGTTCGCCGACGCCATCGGGCTGACGCAAAAACGCGCGATGCAGAAGATGGAAGACCGCAAGACCGAACGCCGCGAACGTGCGATGGAGGCGTTGGGCATGGACGCCAAACGCCACCGCCATGTGAGCCGCGCGCGCAATGATGCACGCCGCGCCGCCGCTGACAACCCGCCGCCGCCGCCGCCGCCGCCGGTGAAGCTGACGCCCGACCTCAAGCCGGGTGAGGCCGAGCCGCGGCGCGAGCCGCGGATGTAGCCATTGTGTAGCCGGCGCCGCAAGGCCGCGCCGCGCTGGCCGATCAAAGCCTCGCACCTGTATCGCGCTCGTCCTTCGCCAGCCGTGCAAAGCCTTCCGGCCTTGCACGCGCCGGCTCAGTCCAACACCGCGCCGCTGCTCGCGCTTGACGCGTTTTTCGCAAACTTGGCCAGCACGCCGCGGGTGTAGCGCGGTGCCGGTTGTTTCCACAGCGCTCGGCGGCGCGCGATCTCTTCGTCGGGCACGTTCAGGCTCAGCAGCAGCCGGTGCGCGTCGATCGTGATCGCATCACCTTCTTGCACCAGCGCGATCAGGCCGCCGGCAAAGGCTTCAGGCGCGACATGGCCGACGACCATGCCCCAGGTGCCACCCGAAAAGCGCCCGTCGGTGATCAGCCCGACTGTTTCGCCCAGGCCCTGGCCGATGAGCGCACTCGTCGGCGCAAGCATCTCGGGCATGCCGGGGCCGCCCTTGGGGCCGAGGTAACGCAGCACCATCACGTCACCCGGTTTGATCTGCCCGGCCATGAACGCTGCCATCCCGGTCTGCTCGTCTTCGAAGACCCGCGCCGGCCCGGTGATGACCGGGTTTTTCAGGCCGGTGATCTTGGCCACGCAGCCTTCGGGGCTGAGGTTGCCGCGCAGGATCGCCAGATGCCCCTGGGCGTACATTGGGTTGCCAATCGGCCGGATCACATCCTGGGTCGTCGGGGGCACATCAGGCAGCGCGGCCAGGTTTTCCGCCACCGTCTTGCCGGTGATCGTGATGCAGTCGCCGTGCAACAAGCCGGCGGCGAGCAGCGTCTTCATGACCTGCGGGATGCCACCGGCGCGGTGCAGGTCGATGGCCAGATATTTGCCGCTGGGTTTGAGGTCACACAGCACCGGCACCTTGCGCCGGATGCGCTCGAAGTCGTCGATGCTCCAGTCGATTTCAGCGGCGTGCGTGATGGCCAGGAAATGCAGCACCGCGTTGGTCGATCCGCCGGTGGCCATGATCACCGCGACGGCGTTTTCGATCGCCTTCCTGGTCACGATGTCGCGTGGTTTCAAGTCGGCCTTGACGGCCTCGACCAGCACCCTGGCGGCCTCGGCGGTGTGGGCGACGATCGGGTCTTCGACATTCGCCATGGTTGAAGAATACGGCAGGCTCATGCCGAGTGCCTCGAAGGCCGAGGACATCGTATTCGCGGTGTACATGCCGCCACAGCTGCCGGAACCCGGGATCGCGCGGCGCTCGATCTGGCCGAACTCCTCTTCGCTCATCCTGCCGGCGCTGAACTGGCCCACGGCTTCGAAGACGGTGACCAGGTTGATGTCCTGGCCCTTGTGACGGCCGGGCAGGATCGTGCCGCCGTAGACGTAGATCGCGGGCACGTTGGCGCGCAGGATGCCCATCATGCCGCCGGGCATATTCTTGTCGCAGCCGCCGATGACCAGCACGCCGTCCATCCACTGGCCGCCGACGCAGGTCTCGATGCAGTCTGCGATGACCTCGCGCGAGACGAGGCTGTATTTCATGCCTTCGGTGCCCATCGACATGCCGTCGCTGATCGTCGGCGTGCCAAAGACCTGCGGGTTCGCACCATGGGCCTTCAGCGCCACGACGGCGGCGTCGGCGAGTTTTTGCAGACCGGAGTTGCACGGCGTGATCGTCGAGTGGCCATTGGCGATGCCGATCATCGGTTTCTTGAAATCGGCTTCTACGTAACCCATGCCGTAGTACATCGACCGGTTCGGGG
>JANOKR010000240.1:0-6756 GCA_031419315.1 Betaproteobacteria bacterium | reverse complement strand
CCGGCGCGGGCGGTCGCTGCCGCTGTGGTGACCAGTTATGGGCTGGCGGCGCTGGCGCTGTTGCTGCTCAGTTTTGCCGGTGTTTACACGTTCCCCGACTGGCTGCCGCAGCAGTTCTCTGCCGCTGCCTGGATGCGTGTTGCCGAGCAGGCCGGCACCTTGGGGCTGACCGCCGCACTCGCGCTGGCGGCGTCGGCGCTGGGCCTGCTGCTGGTGGTGGCCTGGTTCGAGGCCACGCCGCCGCGTTGGGACGCGGTGGTCACGCCCCTCGTCCTGGCGCCACTGGTGTTGCCGCCGCTGCTGCTGATGTCGGGCCTGTATCTGGGCGCGCTGCGGCTGCGGCTCGACGGCAGCCTGGCGGGCCTGCTGTGGGCGCATCTGCTGGTCGTATTGCCCTACAGCTTCATCACGCTGCGCCCGGCCTGGCGCGGTTTTGATCCCCGCCTGCAACAGACCGCGCTGGCGCTTGGCCGCTCGCGGCGCGCGTTCTGGTTCGCCGTCAAATGGCCGCTGCTGGCGCGGCCGATCGCGGCCGCGCTGGCAGTCGGCTTCGCGGTCAGCGTGGCACAGTTCCTCGCCACCCAGTTCATCGGCGTCGGCCGCTTCGCCACCGTCACGACCGAAGCCGTGCTGCTCTCCAGCGGTGGCCAGCGCACCGTCGCCGCGGCCTTCGCGCTGATGCAGGCCTTGTTGCCGCTGGCAGCCTTTGCACTGGCGGCAAGGGTCGGCCGATGAGCAGCGCCGCAATGAGCCTTGATCTCGACGGCGTGTCGATCACGCTCGGCGGCCGGCAACTGGTCGAGCCCTTGTCGGTGCGGGTCGGCGCTGGCGAGGTGCTGGCCGTGATGGGCCCCAGTGGTTGTGGCAAGAGCTCGCTGCTGGCCTATATCGCCGGTTTGCTGGAGCCGCCGCTGCTGGGCCTGGGCCGCGTTGTCATCGGCGAGCGGGATGTCAGTGACTTGGCCGTCGAGCAGCGCCAGGTCGGCCTGCTGTTCCAGGACGACCTGCTGTTCCCGCACATGACGGTGCTGGCGAACCTGCTGTTTGCGCTGCCCGCGGGCGCACGGGGTGACCGCAACCGCGACCACAACCGCGACCGCGAGCAACGGGCCGGCGCAGCGCTGGCCGGCGCCGGGCTGGTGGGTGTCCAGGGGCGGCTGCCGGCGCAGCTTTCAGGCGGCCAGCGGGCGCGTGTTTCGCTGCTGCGCGCCTTGCTCGCCGAGCCACAGGCGCTGCTGCTCGACGAGCCGTTTTCGCGCCTGGACGCGCCGCTGCGCGCGCAAGTTCGCAGCTTCACCTGGAGCACGCTGCGGCAGCGCGGGGTGCCGGCGTTGCTCGTCACGCACGACGAGGCCGATGCACCGCCGGGAGCGCAGATCGTGCGCCTGGCCGGTGCTGGCACGGCGCCCGACAGCGATTGACCCGGCAGCCGCCAGCACCGATTCAAGGCAATGTGTGGCCTTGCCACTTTTCTTGACCCCTTGGGGGGGCGGGCGCGGCGTAGCCGCGGCCTCGTCGGGGCCCCGTTACTCCTGCGCCGCCTTCAGCGCATCGACGATCGCCTGGTTGACCGCGCCGATGCCGAACAGCGCAAAACGCGCCGTGGTCGGGCCGTCGACTTCGAGCACTGCATCAAGCCGCTTGCCGGCTGGCGCGCCCTGCACCGCGCCGAGCAGGCGACCAAACGAGCGCAGCAGGTCGAGCGGCGAATCGGGTGCCAGCACGCCGGTGCGCGGCCCCGGCCGCAGGCGCGCAAATTCACCGACCAGCACGATCGGCTCGGCCAGGTTGACCAGCGACAACTGCGCATGGGCATTGATCAGTGCCGCTGACGGTGCGGGCACGATTTCGAGCATCGGCGATTCGGCACGCAGCTCGTTTGCACCTTCAAAAGTCGACGCTCGTTTTTTGCCGCCAGCCGCATCGAAGCCGGTGAAATTGACGGCCATCAGCATCGACAAGCCTTCGATGCCTTTGCTCGGGTAGGCGACACGCGCGGCCAGGTTGCCCACGCCCATGCCGGCAATGCCACGCGGCACGATCTTCATGCCGGTGGGTGCAAAAGCGAGGTAACGCCGGGTGTTGTCGCCGGCCCTGGATTCGACGACCACCGGGCTGTTGGGCCGCGTCGCGTTGGCGCTCGCCTCGTAGACCGCACCCTGCGTGAAGGTGATCTCTTCGGCCGGCGCCGGGCTGATGCCGGCCGCTTTGAGCCGCGCGCCCAAGTCGGCCCAGGCGCGGTCGGTCAACGCCTGCAGCGCGGCGACATCATGCTGCGCGCTGTAGGCGACCACGGCCTGGTCGCCATCGATCTTGGTGCCAAAGAGTTGGCCGTCGGCAGGCGCGGCAACAACCTCGCCGGACTGGTCAAACAGCAACTGGTACTCGGCGATGTAAAAGCGCTTGCCCTTGAGCTCGATGCGCCCGCCGGTGCGCGCAGCGCGCATCGGCTCGCCAATCGGGCGCTCAAGCGCGCCGGCGATCGTCTGCATGTTCAGCGGCTGCAAGGCCCGTTGTTCCGGCTGGGCTTGTGCCATCGCGGCGGAGCCGAGCAGCAGCAGCAAGGCCAGCCGGCCGGCAGACAAAGGGGCGGTTTGCATGAATGGCATGAGTTGCGTGGCGGGCTCGATGGACCCGGCGGCTGGGCCCAGCGGGATCAGCGCATTTTCACACCGCCGCCACCCGACTGTCACCCGACTGTCAAACGACCACCGGCTCAGGCTCGAGCCGGATCCCAAAACGGCCGTACACACTTTCCTGGATCGCACGCGCCAGCGTCACGACTTCGCCGCCGGTGGCCGCACCGCGGTTGACCAGCACCAGCGAGTGTTTTTCGTAGACCCCGACGCCGCCGATGCCCTTGCCCTTCCAGCCGCAGGCGTCGATCAACCAGCCAGCGGCGAGCTTGACGCTGCCATCGGGCATCGGGTAATGCACGACCTCGGGGTCGCGGCCGATGATGTCGCGGCACTGTTCTGGCGTGACGACCGGATTCTTGAAAAAGCTGCCGACATTGCCGATCACCGCCGGGTCGGGCAGCTTGGCGCGGCGGATCGCGCAGACCCAGTCGAAGATCGTTCTTGCATCGGGGTTGCGGTTGCCAGTCTCGGCGGCCTTGCGTTCGAGTTCGAGATAGCCCAGCACCGGCCGCCAGGGTTTGGGCAGCAGGAATCGCACCCGTGTGATCACGCTCTTGCCGGCGAGGTGGCGCTTGAAGATGCTGTCGCGGTAGCCAAAACCGCAGGCCGCAGCGTCGAGCGTGACCATGCGGCCGGTCATCAGGTCGACGGCATCGAGTGAATGAAAACGGTCCTTCAACTCGACGCCATAAGCACCGATGTTCTGCACCGGCGCTGCGCCCACGGTGCCCGGGATGAGGGCCAGATTTTCCAAGCCCGGCGCGCCATTGTTGACCGCCCACTCAACCAGGCCATGCCAGCTTTCGCCGGCGCCGGCTTCGACGATCCAGGCAGCAGTGGATTCATCAACGATGCGCTTGCCGGGCACTTCGATCTTGAGCACCAGCGATTCGACATCGTGGGTAAAGATCAGGTTGCTGCCACCGCCGAGCACCAGCTTGGGCGCGTGGCCCCATTGGGGATGGTCAACCACGGCGCGCAGGTCGGCGTCAGACCGCACCCGCAGCAGGCGTGCGGCCACCGCCGGCAGGCCGAAAGTGTTGAGCGTGCGCAAGCTCACGCGGGTTTCGATTTGCAGGTCCAGGCTCGGGGTGGTCATGAGAAAATGTGCAACTCTTTCACCCCGATCGTGCCACGCCCGCCATGCCCAGCTTCGACGCCGTCATCGAACCCAACCTGGTCGAGCTGCGCAATGCAGTCGAGCAGGCCAACAAGGAGATCGGCACGCGCTTCGATTTCAAAGGCAGCAGCGCCAAGGTCGAGTTGAGCGAACAGGGCAAAGGCCGCGAACTGGTGCTCTATGCCGACAGCGACTTCCAGATCGCGCAGGTCAGCGACGTGCTGCTCAACAAACTCAGCAAACGGGGCGTCGACGTGCGCTTCTTCGACCTCACGGCGAAGACCGAGAAGATCGGCGGCGACAAGGTCAAACAGCCGGTGACGGTGAAAACCGGCATCGACAGCGACAGCGCCAAGAAGATCCAGACCCTGATCAAGCAAAGCAAGCTCAAGGTGCAGGCGGCGATCCAGGGTGACGCGGTGCGGGTCTCGGGGGGCAAACGCGACGACCTGCAAGGCGCGATCCAGCACCTGAAAGCGGCGATGACCGAGCTGCCGCTGACCTTCACCAATTTCCGCGAATGACGACGCGGCCGGCGTCGTCATTGGTCGCGTCATCGGTCGCGTCATCGGTCGCGTCATTGGACGAGTTGTTTGTCGCGTCGTTTGCAGCGTTCTTTGCGGCGTTCTTTGCAACGCTGTTGCTGGTTTGGCCGATCAGCGCCGCCGCGCAAGGTGTGCAGTTCGCCGGCAGCATGGGCTCCGCGAAGGCGCTGTTGATCATCGACGGCGCGCCCAAGACGCTGGCCGTCGGCGAAAGCCATGCCGGCGTCAAGCTGCTGTCGATGGGCGACGGCCAGGTCCAGGTCGAGCGTGCCGGCAAGACCATGCAGCTGCGCCTGGGCGCCGCGCCGGTCGGCTTGGGCGGCGGCGTGCAGGCCAACAGCGGCGCCCGCCAGATCGTGATCACGGCTGGTGCCGGCGGCCACTTCATGACCCAGGGCGCGATCAACGGCCGCGCGGTGCAGTTCATGGTCGATACCGGCGCCACGTCGGTGGCCTTGAGCCAGCAGGACGCCGACCGCATCGGGCTGGACTGGAAAAGCGGCCGCCGCGCGATGACCGGCACCGCCAACGGCCCGGTGATGGTGCACGTGCTGACGCTGTCGGCGGTGCGTGTCGGCGAGGTCACTGTCGCCAACGTCGACGCGGTCGTGTTGCCGGCACCGATGCCTTATGTACTGCTCGGCAACAGCTTCCTCACGCGCTTTCAGATGCGGCGCGAAAACGACGTCATGCGGCTGGACTTGCGCTGAGGCCAGCGCCGCCGCCGACGATGGCGGCTTGGCGCCGCGCGGCGCTAAGGCAAGACCCGGGGCAGCGCGCGGCGCTTTTGTGTTTTGATGCCCTCCAGCCGTTTGCAAACTCAACCGTTTGAAGGAGTCGCGCCATGACATTGCGCCGCCGCCTGCTCGCCACCGCCGTTGCCATCGCCAGCTTGGCCATCGCCAGCGGCGCCGCCGCGCAGGCCTACCCGAGCAAGCCGATCAGCGTCATCGTGTCGTTCCCGCCGGGTGGTGATACCGATGCGCTGGCGCGCCTGTTTGCCGAAAAGCTTGGCGCGCGAATCGGCCAGACGGTGATCGTCGAAAACAAGACCGGCGCCAGCGGCACGATCGGCAACTCCTTTGTCGCCAAGTCGCGGCCCGACGGCTACACGCTGCTGTTCACGCCGAATACGCTGGCCACCGCGCCGTTGGTATTGAAACCCGGCAGCGGCGCCGCCTACGACCCGCTGACCGACTTCACGCCGATCGTGCTGGCGGGCACGCAGTCGCTGTTTGTCGTCGCCACCACCGCCAGCGGGGTGACGACCATGAAGGACCTTGTCGCCGCGGCGAAGGCCGGCAAGATCAGCAACTACGCCAGCCCGGGCAGTGGCTCGCCGATGCATATCCTGGGCGAGATGTTCAACAAATCGGCGGGCATCAAGCTGACGCAGATCCCTTATCGCGGCAGCGGCCCGGCGATCGTCGACCTGGTCGGCGGCCAGGTGCCCATGATGTACACCACGCTGGGGCCGGTGGCGCAGCACATCGCGTCGGGCAAGCTGGTCAACCTGGGTGTTGCTGACCCGCAGCGATCGCCGCTGGCGCCGAATGTGCCGACCTTCGCCGAGGCCGGTTTCAGGGACGCCGAGGTCGGCGCCTGGCAGGCTTTTGTCGGCCCCAAAGGGCTGCCCGCCGATGTCGTGCAGACGCTCAACGGTCACCTCAACGAGATCCTGAAAATGCCCGATGTCGTCGCGCGGATGACCCTGCTCGCGCTGGTGCCGGTGGGCGGCCAGCCGGGCGCGGTGACACAGATGATTGCCGAGAATTTCAACCGCTACGGCAAGATCATCAAGGAAGCCGGCATCCAGGCCGATTGATCGCGACGGCGGCCGCGGTCTTGCCTGGCCCAAGATCCGTCGCAGCACGCGCCACAACACGCGCCCAACCCACCGCTTCGCCGATGCTGCCCGAGCACATCGTCAACCCCGACGGCCAGCCGCCGATGCCTTTCAAGGCGGCCGACAACTATGCGCAGACGGTGATGGCCTGGGCGCAAGAGCCGCTGCCGGCTGGCGTGACGGCGGCGCTGGATATCCGCTACGGCGCACACCGGCTGCATCGCTACAACGTCTTTTATGCGGCCGGCGGCAGGTTGCCGAATGTGCCGAATGTGCCGAATGCGCCGGTGCTGGTTTTCTGGCATGGCGGCGGCTGGACCAATGGCTATCGCGACTACCAGACCTTCATGGCGCAGCATGTCGTCGCGCTGGGCATGGTGCTCGTCGCGCCTTCGTACCGGCTCACGCCAGAATGCCCGCTGCCCTGCGCGCACGAAGACTCGATCGCGCTGCTGGCAGATTTGCAGCGGCGCGCCACCGATTGGGGCGGCGCGCCGGATAGGCTCTACCTCGCCGGACATTCCGCAGGTGGCCAGCTCGCCGCACTTGCCGCTTTGCGCCAGGCCGACCGTGCGGCGGCGGGCCTGCCCGACGGCATCGTCAAGG
>JANOKR010000239.1:0-11718 GCA_031419315.1 Betaproteobacteria bacterium | reverse complement strand
GCCACGGGCAGGCGCAGCCGACTCGACACGCCGGTATTCATCAGGCGCTGCACGGTGCGCGCAATGCGCGCGGCTTCGTCGCCGACACGCTCGAGATTGGCGATGGACTTGCTCACCGCGATAAGCAGCCGCAAGTCGCGCGCAGTGGGCTGGCGCCGCGCGATGATCGCCGAGAGTTCGCGGTCGATCTCAAGCTCCATCTGGTTCACGCGCTCTTCCTGCTCCAGCACCTGCGAAGCAGTTTCGCCACTGAAATTGGACAGCGCGTACATCGCCTGCGCGACCTGGCTCTCGACCAGGCCGCCCATCTCGAGCACGCGGTTGGAAATGCCGCTGAGCTCGGCGTCAAACTGGGTCGACAGGTGTTTGTCGCTCATCGCGTGGTCCTCTGGTGGTCGCGCATCGTTTCGGGTCCATCAGCCAAAGCGGCCGGTGATGTAGTCCTCGGTCTCTTTGCGCTTGGGCTTCATGAAGATGTCCTTGGTATCGCCGTACTCGATGAGTTCGCCGAGGTACATGTAGGCGACATAGTCTGAGACACGTGCCGCCTGCTGCATGTTGTGCGTGACGATGAGGATCGAGACCTTGCTCTTGAGCTCGCCGATGAGCTCTTCGATGGCGCCGGTGGCGATCGGGTCGAGTGCCGAGGTCGGCTCGTCGAAGAGCATGATCTCCGGGTCGGTGGCCAGCGAGCGTGCGATGCACAGGCGCTGCTGCTGACCGCCCGACAGGTTGGAGCCGCCTTCGTCCAGGCGGTCACGCACCTCGTCCCAGAGAGCGGCGCCTTTGAGCGCTGCCTCGACCTTGTCCTCGATATAACTGCGTGACTTTTCGTTGCGAACACGCAGACCGTAGGCGACGTTTTCGAAGATCGATTTCGGGAACGGATTGGGCTTCTGGAAGACCATCGAGATGCGCATGCGCACCTCGATCGGGTCGACCTGCGCCGCGAGCACGTTCACCGCATCCGGCAAGAGCTGAATCTCGCCGTCGTAACGGTGCCCGGGGTAGAGGTCGTGCATGCGGTTGAAGCAGCGCAGGAAGGTCGACTTGCCGCAGCCCGAGGGCCCGATCAGCGCGGTGACATGGTTTTCGTAGACCGGCATCGACACCCGCTTGAGCGCCTTGAAGCTGCCGTAGTAAAAGTCCAGCCCTTTGGATTCGGCTTTCAGCGCCGGCGGGTTGGTCGGCAGCGTGATCGTGGATGTCATGCGGGGTCCAGTCGGGGTGTCGCGTGGTCGAGCGGGCTGGCGATCGCTTGGTGAACTACCACTTGAGATTCTTGCGCAGCCGGTAGCGCAGCCAGATTGCCAGGCCGTTCATGCCGAGTGTCATCAACACCAGCACAAAACTTGCCGCGGCGGCGTTCTGGTGGAAGGCAGGGTCGGGGCGAGACGTCCAGTTGAAGATCTGGATCGGCATCACCGTGAAAGGCGAAAACAGCCAGTCGAAAGCCGCCGCCGGCGGGTCACCGGTGCCCGGCACTGGTGGCAAGAAGGCGATGAAGGTTAGCGCGCCAATGGTGATGATCGGCGCGGTCTCGCCGATCGCGCGCGCCATGCCGATGATCACGCCGGTCAGGATGCCGGGCAGCCCGTACGGCACCAGATGGTGACTCACCACCTGCCACTGCGACGCCCCGCAACCGTAGGCGGCCTCGCGGATCTGCTGCGGGATCGAGCGCAGCGCCTCACGGGTGGCGACGATGACGATGGGCAGGATCAACAAGGCCAGCGTCAGGCCGGCCGAGAGGATGCTCTGGCCGAAGCCGAAGGTGTAGACAAACAGGCCCAGCGCGAGCAGGCCGTAGACGATCGACGGCACCCCGGCGAGGTTTCTGATGTTGATCTCGATGACATCGGTGAACCAGTTTTTGCGCGCATATTCTTCGAGATAGATCGCACTCGCGATGCCCACCGGAACGGCAAAAAATGCGGTCACGAACATGACCAGGATCGACCCCACCCAGGCCGACAGGATGCCGGCCTCGCCGGCCCGGCGCGACGGGAAGCTGGTGAAAAAATCGCCACTCAGACGAGGCACGCCGTCGATGATCATGCCGGCGAACAGCGCCATCAGCGTCAGGATGCCAATCATCAGCGAGAGCACACCGAGGGCGCCGAAGATCGCGTCCCAGCGCTTGTGTTTGCGGATCAGCGCGCGAATCTGCGCCGGGTTCAGCCGCGCCGGTTTGCTGGCCGCTGGCTGCGGCGCTGGTTGATTCACGCTTTCGTTCGTTCGTTTGTTCATCAGTACGCCTCTCGGTACCGGCGCCGCACCCAGTGCCCAAGCATGTTGAAGCCCAAGGTCAGCAGCATCAGCATCAGGCCGGCCGCAAAGATCGTCTGGTAACCCACCGAGCCGTGCGGCAAGTCGCCCAGGGCCACCTGCACGATGAACGAGGTGATCGTGGCCGCAGGCTCCATCGGGTTGAAGCTCAGGTTCGGCTGCATGCCGGCCGCCACCGCCAGGATCATCGTCTCGCCGACCGCACGCGAGATGCCCAGGATGTAGGCCGAGGCGATGCCCGACAACGCCGCCGGCACGACCACGGTGACCGCCGTCTGGTAGCGCGTCGCGCCCATCGCATAGGCGCCTTCGCGCAGGCTCATCGGCACCGCACGCATCGCGTCTTCGGACAATGACGAGACGTACGGGATGATCATGATGCCCATCACCAGCCCGGCCGAGAGCACGTTGAAGCCCGGCAGTTCGGGGAAGATCTTCTGCAACAGCGGCGTCACGAAGAGCAGCGCAAAGTAGCCGTAGATGATCGTCGGCACGCCCGACAGCAGCTCAAGGATCGGCTTGAGGATTTCGCGGGTCTTGTGCCCGGCAAATTCAGACAGGTAGATCGCGATGATCGTGCCCAGCGGGATCGCCACCATCAGGGCCACCGCCGAACTCGTCAGCGTGCCCGACAGCAGCACGGCGATGCCGAAGTGGGGATCAGAGAATAGTGGTGTCCACTGGGAGTCGGTCAGGAAGTTCCAGATCGGCACGACACTAAAAAACGCAAACGACTCCTTGAGCAGGATGTAGACGATGCCCAGCGTCGTGAAGACCGACACGCTGGCGGCCAGCAGCAGCACCATCTCGATGGCCTTCTCGCGCCGTTTGCGAGCAACTTTCAGGCGCGCCAGCTCGGCCAGTCGGGCCTGCCCCGTAGTTGAGTTTGCCGGCAAGCGGGCCCCTTGATCGCGAGTGGAAGTGATAGCCATTCTAGGAGCCGATCAGCCGCGACAGGATCACGACGAACCCGCGATCCAGCGCGCGTCAGAGCTTGGCTTCGCGTGCCAGCAGGTCGTCGATGCGCACACCGACTTCGTTCTTGCCGCCGAAGACCGACCCCTTCTTGATCTTCACGATGTGGTCGATGCCGATCGTGTAGGCCCGCGGGGGCAGCGGCACGTACTTCACTTCCTTGGCGATCTTGGCCGCGTTTTTCATGTAGTACTCGGAAAACTCGCGCACCTCGGGCTTGGCCAGCGACTTCACGCTCAGGTAGATGAAGATCGGGCGTGACAGCGGCTGGTACGAACCATCGAGCACCGAGGCCTCGCTCGGGCCCACCGCGGGTTTGCCGGCTTTTTCGATGATCGGCACCGCCTTCAGACGGCTTTGGTTTTCGGCGAAATAGGCATAGCCAAAGTAGCCGATCGAATTGATGTCCTGTGACACACCTTGCACGAGCACGTTGTCGTCTTCGCTCGCGGTGTAGTCGCCGCGGCTGGCCTTGGACTTGCCGGTGATGGCCTCGGTGAAGTAGTCAAAAGTGCCCGAGTCCGAGCCGGCACCAAACAGCTTTATCGGCGCATCGGGCCAGGCCGGGTTGACCTGGTTCCAGCGCATGACTTTGCCCTGCGCCGCTGGCTCCCAGACCTTCTTCAGCTCTTCGACAGTGATCTGCTTCAGGAAGGTGTTGCGCGGGTTGGTGACGACGGTCAGCGCGTCAAAGGCCACCGGCAGCTCGATAAACTCGACACCTGCCGCCTTGCAGTCGGCAAGTTCTTTCTCCAGGATCGGGCGCGAGGCGTTCTGAATGTCGATCTCGCCGCGGCAAAATTTCTTGAAGCCGCCGCCAGTGCCAGAAATGCCGACTGTCACCTTGATCGCGTTCTTCTTCGCTTTCTGGAAATCTTCGGCGATGCCTTCGGTGATGGGATACACCGTCGACGACCCATCGATCTTGATAACCTGGGCCTGGCTCAGGCCGGCGATGGACAGGGTGGCGGCAACGGCCGCAAGCTTGAATGACAGGGACATCGTGGACTCCATAAGTCGGGGAACGACTCGATAACCAGGACTCTATGAACTAACCATGAAACTAATGTGACAGCCGTTGGCGTCATATGACAGCGCGGGCGACAAACCGATCAACCGCGTGGTTTGCAGCCGCGGCCCTGGCTCTTGCCGTCATGGTCGAGGCTGATCGCGCCCTCGCCGGCCAGGCGCAAGGTGTAGCCATCGGCGGCGTAGAGACCGTCTGCCGTGCGTTCAAGTTCGGCCGACCCGTGCAGCGCGCGCACGCGGGCCGACTTGCCGTCTTCGCTGACACGCACCTGAAACTGCCGGTTCTCGGCGCATTCCATCGGCACAAAACGGCCAGCGGTGACGCCCGCAGGCAGCGCAGGTGGCGCCGAAGCGCAGGCCGCAGCGAGCGTGGCCACAGTGGCCAGGGTCAGGGTGGTGGCAATCGAGGTCATCGAACGGGCTCCAAATGGCAAGTTCGGCGAGTCTGCGGCGGCAATGTGACGGCCGCATGACACCTGCGCCATCGGGCCTTACGGCCCCGGCCGGCAGGCCCGATCGCCACCCGGCGTTCAGGCCAACGCAGCGGCGGCGAGCGTCTCGGCAGTCTGGCGGGCGACCTTGGCGTCGCTGGCCTCGACCATTACCCGCAACACCGGCTCGGTGCCCGACGCACGGATGAGCACCCGGCCAGCATCGCCAAGGTCGGCATCGGCGGCGGCACGCGCGGCGTCCAGCGTCGGGTTTTGCTTCCAGTCGCTGCCTTCGGGCAGGCGGACATTGATCAGGGTCTGCGGGAAGAGCTCCACGCCTTCGAGCATCGACGCCAGCGAGCGGCCGCTGCGGCGCACCGCTTGCAAGACCTGCAGCGCGCTCACGATGCCATCGCCGGTGGTGTGTTTGTCCAGCGCGATCAGGTGGCCCGAGCCTTCACCGCCAAGTTGCCAGCCACGCGCGGCGAGTTCTTCGAGCACGTAGCGGTCACCGACCTTGGCGCGCACGAAGCCGATGTTGCGGCGCTTGAGCGCAAGTTCGACCGCCATATTTGTCATCAAGGTGCCGACCACACCCGGTACGCGCTCACCCAATGCCAGCCGGTCGGTGGCCATCACGTAGAGCAGTTCGTCGCCGTTGTACAGGCGCCCTGCCGCGTCGACGAGTTGCAGCCGGTCGGCGTCGCCGTCGAGGGCAATGCCGTAGTCGGCACCGGTTTCCTTGACCTTGGCGACCAGCGCGGCCGGCGCAGTGGCGCCGACACCGGCGTTGATGTTCAGGCCGTTCGGCGCACAGCCGATCGTCTCGACCGTCGCGCCAAGTTCATGAAAGACATCGGGCGCGACATGGTAGGCCGCGCCGTTGGCGCCATCAATCACGAGCTTGAGCCCCTTGAGCGAGAGGTCGTTGGGAAAGGTGCTCTTGCAAAATTCGATGTAGCGCGCGCGGGCATCTTCAATGCGCCGCGCTTTGCCCAGGCTGGCGGAGTCGACCCAGCGTGGCGCTTCTTTCAGCGCCGCCTCGACGGCGAGCTCCCAGTCGTCGGGCAGCTTCTCGCCACGCGCCGAGAAAAACTTGACGCCGTTGTCGGCGTACGGGTTGTGCGACGCGCTGATGACCACGCCCAGGTCGAGCCGCAGCGCGCGTGTCAGGTAGGCCACGCCGGGTGTCGGCAGCGGCCCGGTCATCAGCACGTTGACGCCGGCCGACGCAAAACCGGCTTCGAGTGCCGACTCGATCATGTAGCCCGAAATGCGGGTGTCCTTGCCGATCAGCACCGTTGGGCGGTCGACCGAGCGACGCAGCACATGGCCGACCGCATGGCCCAGGTTCAACATGAAGTCGGGCGTGATCGGCGCCTGGCCGACGGTGCCGCGGATGCCATCGGTGCCGAAGTGGACTCTGCTCATTTCGTGTGACCTCAAAACAGTCGCGGATTGTCGCCGCCTTGCACCACGCCACCATCCCGCAGCGCACACCAGATCTTGATTGCATCGACGGTGGCCGCGACATCGTGCACACGAACGATCGACGCGCCCGCCGCAACGGCGGCCAGCGCGGCAGCGACGCTGGCCGTCTGGCGCTCTAGGACCGCGCGACCGGTGATCAGCCCCAGCGACGCCTTGCGCGACCACCCGAGCAGCAGCGGGCGGCCCAACGCCAGCAACTCGCGCTGTCGGCGGGCGAGTTCGAGGTTGTGCTCCAAGGTCTTGCCAAAACCGATGCCGGGGTCCAGCACGACGCGCCGAGGATCGATCCCCGCGGTGACCGCGGCTTCAAGCCGATCGCGTAAAAAGGCCATCGTCTCGTCAACCACGTCGGCGTACACCGGCGCCTGCTGCATCGACGCCGGAACACCGCGCATATGCATCAGGCAGACACCGGCACTTGGATGTCCGGCGACGACCTTCAGGGCGCCCGGGCGCTGCAACGCGCGCACGTCATTGACGATATCGACACCAAGGTCGAGTGCCGCCTGCATCACCTCGGGCCGGCTGGTGTCGACAGACACCGGCAGGCCCAGCGTCACCGCGTGGCGCAGCACCGGCAGCACACGCGCAAGCTCGTCTTCGAGCGATGGTGTCGCGGCGCCGGGCCGCGTCGACTCACCGCCGATATCGATGATGTGTGCGCCCTGCTCGGCGACCGCGTCGCAATGCCGCATTGCCGCCGCCGCGCTGGCGAACTGGCCGCCATCGGAAAACGAGTCCGGCGTGACGTTGACGATCGCCATCACACGAGGCCGCCGCAAGTCGATCGCAAAGCGCGCGGTCTGCCAATCGGGGCCGTTGCTTGTCGCGCGGAGACTGTCCAAGAGGGGCTCTCCAATGCAAGGCGGGGCCGAAGCCCCGCCCTTGATTCGGCCGCTGTGCCGGCTCAGGCTGTCGCCGGCGCGCTGTCGGCAGCGACTGGCGGCGTCGGCCCATCGTTCTTGGGTGGCGGCGAGGTCCAGTCCTTCGGCGGCCGCGGTGGCTTGCCGTTCATGATGTCCTCGATCTGCTCGGCGTCGATGGTTTCCCACTCCAGCAGCGCCTTGGCCATCGCATGCATCTTGTCGGGGTTGTCCTCGATCAGCTTGCGCGCGATGCTGTACTGCTCGTCGATGATGCGGCGGATCACCGCGTCGACCTTGCGCATCGTTTCTTCGGACATCGTCGTCGTCTTGGTCACCGAGCGCCCGAGGAAAATCTCGCCCTCGTTTTCGGCATACACCATCGGGCCGAGTTCATCGGTCATGCCGTAGCGGGTGACCATATCGCGGGCGAGAGAGGTCGCGCGCTCGAAGTCGTTCGACGCGCCGGTGGTCATCTGGTGCATGAAAATTTCTTCGGCGATGCGGCCACCGAAGAGCACGCTGATCGTCGACAGCATGCGTTCCTTGTCCAGGCTGTAGCGGTCGGTCTCGGGCAGCTGCATCGTCACGCCAAGCGCACGCCCACGCGGGATCACGGTGACCTTGTGCACCGGATCGGTCTTGGGCATCAGACGCGCGACCAGTGCATGGCCGGACTCGTGGTACGCGGTGTTCTTGCGCTCCTCTTCGGGCATGACCATCGATTTGCGCTCGGGGCCCATCATGATTTTGTCCTTGGCCTTCTCGAAGTCCTGCATCTCGACGACACGCGCACTGCGGCGCGCGGCGAAGAGTGCCGCTTCGTTGACCAGGTTGGCCAGGTCGGCACCGCTGAAACCTGGCGTGCCGCGCGCCAGGATGTCGGCGCGGATGTCCTGCCCGACCGGCACCTTGCGCATGTGCACGACCAGGATCTGCTCTCGCCCGCGCACATCGGGCAGGGTCACGTAGACCTGGCGGTCGAAGCGGCCCGGGCGCAGCAGCGCGGGGTCGAGGATGTCGGGCCGGTTGGTGGCCGCCATCACGATCACGCCGACATTCGTCTCGAAGCCGTCCATCTCGACAAGCATCTGGTTCAGGGTCTGTTCACGTTCGTCGTTGCCGCCGCCCAGGCCCGCGCCGCGATGGCGACCGACGGCGTCGATCTCGTCGATGAAGATGATGCAGGGTGAGCTCTTCTTGGCCTGCTCGAACATGTCCCGAACACGCGCCGCACCAACACCAACAAACATCTCGACGAAGTCCGAGCCGCTGATGCTGAAAAACGGCACCTTGGCTTCGCCGGCAATCGCCTTGGCGAGCAAGGTCTTGCCGGTGCCGGGCGAGCCGACCAGCAGCACCCCACGCGGGATGCGGCCGCCGAGTTTCTGGAACTTTTGCGGGTCTTTGAGGAAGTCAACTAGTTCCTTGACCTCTTCCTTGGCCTCGTCGCAACCTGCGACGTCAGCGAAGGTGGTCGTGTTGTTGGCTTCGTCGAGCATGCGCGCCTTGCTCTTGCCGAAGCTGAAAGCACCGCCTTTGCCGCCGCCCTGCATCTGGCGCATGAAATAGATCCAGACGCCGATCAACAGCAGCATCGGGCCCCAGCTGACGAGGATGCTCATCAGCAGCGAGGGCTCTTCACGCGGTTTGACGTCGAACTTGACGCCGCTGGCGATGAGGTCGCCGACGAGGCCGCGGTCGAGGTAGGTCGCGGTCGAGCGCAGGCGCTTGTCATCGGTGGTGGTGGCGATGATCTCGGTGCCCCCACCGGCGGCCTCTTGCAGCGTCACCGACTTGATGCGCTTGGCGCGCACCTCTTCCAGGAAATCGGAATATCCGATCTGGTTGCCCTGGGTCACCCCCCTGTCGAACTGCTTGAAGACGGTGAACAGCACGAGTGCGATCACCATCCAGACAGCGACTTTGGAGAACCATTGATTGTTCACCGCGGCTCCTTCAAATGGGGTGTAACCGGGCCGCCAATCGGCCCGCACCCCGGCAAAACCCGTATATGGGATCAAGTGTATTCGACACAAGACCCCGCGACCCGAACGCTTGGCCCTGTGAAACACAGGCCATTCGAGCTTTCATTCGCAGATTCGTTCTCGACCTGGTCTTGCGGCCTGACGGCTCATTCGCCGGCCGCCAACTCGCGCAGGCCGATACCGACGATAAATGTCTCCGCCGACTTGTCGCGCGAAGCCTTCGGCTTGATCGGCTTGACAATGCGAAAGTTCGCCTTGAAGAGCTTGACCAGCTGGCTGTAACCGCTGCCGTGAAAAGCCTTGCAGACCAGGGCACCGTTTGGTGTCAGTTGGCGGCGCGAAAACTCGATCGCCAGCTCGATCAGATGCGCGATGCGCGCCGAATCCGACGCCTCGATACCCGACAGATTGGGCGCCATGTCCGACAGCACGAGATCGACCTTGCGCCCGCCGAGCGCCGCGTCGAGCTCGGCCACCACCGCGTCTTCGCGGAAATCACCCTTCAAGAACAGCACCCCTTCGATCGGCTCGAAGTCGAGCAGGTCGAGCGCGATGATGGTGCCGTTCAAGGCGCCGGCGGCTGCCCCTGCGGGCGCAAAACGCCGCCGCAGGTATTGGCTCCAGGCGCCCGGCACCGCGCCGAGGTCGACAACCAATTGGCCCGGCTTGATGAGCCCCAGCGCCTCGTCGATTTCCTTGAGCTTGTAGGCCGCGCGCGCCCGGTAGCCTTCGCGCAGCGCGAGCTTCACGTAGGGGTCGTTCATGTGGTCGTGCAACCATGCGCGATTGACCTTCTTGTTGCCCTTTTTGGTGGGCGTCTTGGCGCTCGGCCTGGTCACGGCCGAAATCGCGGTCCTTGTCGGAGTCTTGGTTGGCATGCGGCTACTCATCGCGCGCTGATAATAGGGCCATGACCGCTATCGCATTGACCCCCGCCGAGCGCAAGGAACACCGCGCTGCGGCCCACCACCTGAACCCGGTCGTTGCGATCGGCTCTGATGGCCTGACCCCGGCAGTGAGCAAGGAGTGCAATCTGGCGTTGAACGCTCATGGCCTGATCAAGGTGCGCGTGTTCAGCGACGACCGTGCGGCGCGCGAGCTGATGCTGGCCACGCTGGCGGATTCGCTCAATGCGGCGCCGATCCAGCATATCGGCAAGCTGCTGGTGCTGTGGCGGCCGATGCCGGCCAAGGCCGAAGCGGTGGTCGACGACCGCAAGCCGGGACCGCGCACCGTGAAGATCGTCAAATTCTCCAAGAGCGGCAACCACCGGGCCACCGTGAAGAAGCTGCGCGTGATGGGCAACGAACGGGTTGCCGCCGGCGGCATCATCAAGCGCCGCGAAGTGCGGCAGGTCAGCACGAAGAAAAAATCCGGCAGTCAGACGTAGCGGACCTGCATGATTTCGTAGCTCTTCAAGCCACCGGGCGCCTGCACCTCGGCGATGTCGCCTTCGGTCTTGCCGATCAAGGCACGCGCGATCGGGCTTGAGATCGAGACCAGGCCGAGCTTCAGATCGGCCTCATCGTCACCGACGATCTGGTACGTGACCTTGTTGCCGCTGGCTTCTTCTTCAAGCTCGACCGTGCTGCCAAAGACCACCAGGCCGTCGGCGTTGAGTGTTGTCGGGTCGATGACCTGGGCCGCCGCAAGCTTGGACTCGATCTCCAGGATGCGGCCTTCGATAAAACCCTGTTTGTCCTTGGCCGCGTCGTACTCGGCATTCTCCGACAGGTCGCCCTGCGCACGTGCCTCCGAGATCGCCTGGATCACGGCGTGGCGCTCCACCGTCTTGAGGCGATGCAGTTCGTCTTTGAGCAGCTCGGCGCCGCGGCGGGTCAGGGGAATCGTGGCCATAAGGAACTCTGTTCTGTCGGGCTCAAATGAAAGCCGCCGCAATGAGCGCGGGCGTAGACGCGGACGCTCTTGCGGCGGTGAGGCAGTGCGACGATTTTAGTGCAGTTCGGCGCGCAGCTGCAGGTGCAGCTCCTGGAGTGACACCACGCTCAGGTCGACGCGGTGTTTCAGCGCCTCGGTCGCGGCTTCACAGCCGGCCATCGTGGTGTAGTAGGTGATCCGGTTCGCCAGTGCGGCGGTGCGGATGTAGCGCGAGTCGGCAATCGCGGTGCGCGTTTCATCGACGGTGGTGAAGACGAGCTGGATCTCGCCGGCCTTGACCATGTCGGCGATATGCGGGCGGCCGTCCTTGACCTTGTTCACGGTTTTCACCGGCAGGCCGGCTTCGTCGATCGCCAACGCGGTGCCCTTGGTCGCGACGAGCTGGAAGCCGAGCAGATGCAGGTCTTTGGCCACACCACCGCACGCGCCTTGTCGGCGTTTTTCACCGTGATGACCACCGTGCCCTTGGCCGGCAGGCGCGAGCCGGCGCCGAGCTGGCTCTTGAGCATCGCTTCGCAAAACGTCGTGCCGACGCCCATGACCTCGCCGGTGGAGCGCATCTCGGGGCCGAGGATCGGGTCGACGCCGGGAAACTTGTTGAACGGGAAGACCGCTTCCTTGATGCTGAAGTACGGCGGGAGCACCTCGACCAACGCCGCCCCGGTCGGGCTGCGCTGGCTGCTCAGGCTCTGCCCGGCCATGCAGCGGGCGGCGATCTTGGCCAGCGGCAGCCCCGTGGCCTTGCTGACAAAC
>JANOKR010000238.1:0-1730 GCA_031419315.1 Betaproteobacteria bacterium | reverse complement strand
TGCGCCGGGTGGCGGGAGGTGTTGCCTATGTTGGCTGAACTCGACCGCGCCCGCGAGGCGCTGCAGGCCATCCCGCCCGACTTGTCGCGCGATGAGTGGGTGCGCGCCGGCATGGCCGCGCAGGCTGCCGGGCTAGGGTTTGACGACTTCAACGAATGGAGCGCTGGGGCTGGGAACTATGACGAGCGCGCCGCCCGCGACACCTGGCGCAGCATCAAGCCGGGCAAGGGTATAGGCAAGGCCACGCTGTACCGGATGGCCGCCGAGCATGGGGGCTACGGCAAGCGCCGCCAGCGCCCCAGCATGGCCCCTGCGCGCCCCATAGAAGCCGCGAAAGCGCCGCGCCCTGGCATGGGTGCCGCCGAGGTGTGGGCACGATGCCAGCCGGCGACCGCCGCGCATGGCTACATCGTGAAGAAGGACGGCCGACCCGATGGCCTGCGCGTGGTGCCGGAGGGTGACCCGCTGCGCGTCAATGGCGAAAGTGTGGCCGGCTGTCTGGTGGTGCCGGTGCTGCCGCTTGCGGGTGGCGAGCCGGTATCGCTGCAGTTCATTGCGCCGCCCGACACTGGCGCGAAGTGGAAGGCATCGGGAAAGACCGACAAGCCGAACATGCCCGGCGCATCAATGGCCGGTGGCGTCTTCATCGTGGGCGAGCTGGTGCCCGGTGGCACCGCGTATCTGTGCGAGGGCATCGGGGCTGCTTGGGCCTGCTGGAAGGCGACCGGCGCCGCCGCCGTGGTGTGCTTTGGCTGGGGCCGCATGCGCGCCGTTGCCGCTGAACTGCGCCAGCGTGACGCATCCGCCCGGCTGGTGCTGGTGCCCGATGTGGGCAAGGAAGACGACGCCGCCCGCATTGCCCGCGAGGTGGGCGCCGCCGTTACCGCCATGCCCGAGGGCTGGCCCGCCAATGCCGACGTTAACGACCTGGCGCAGCGCGACGGGGCCGACGTGCTGGAGGTGCTGCTGTCGAGCGCCAGCGAACCGGCAAAGCCCGAGCCGCGCTATCACCTGCTGACCGGCGCCGACCTGCAAGCGCTGCCGCCGCTGGCTTGGCGCGTGCGTGGCGTGCTGCCGGCCGTGGGTGTGGCTGCGCTGTTCGGCCCCAGCGCATCGGGTAAATCGTTCCTGGGCTTCGACCTCGCCGCGTACATCGCAGAGGGCCGCGATTGGTTCGGCCGCAGAGTGACGGCCGCCCCGGTGGTCTACCTGGCGCTGGAAGGGGAAGCCGGTTTCCGGCTGCGCGCCGAAGCGTGGGAGCAAGCCAACGGCCGCAATCTGCCTGCCGGCCTGCGCCTGGTCCTGCAAGGCTTCAAGCTGGCCGGTGACGTGCCCGACCTCGCCGCCGCCATCCTCGCCGCCGTGGGTGCCGGTGCTGTGGTGTTCGTGGACACGCTGAACGCCAGCGCGCCCGGTATGGACGAAAACGGCCCGGCCGATGCGGGTTTGATTCTTGAGTCGGCAAAGGCTTTGCAGCGCCTAACCGCTGGGCTGGTGGTGCTTGTTCATCACACGGGCAAGGACGCATCCAAGGGAATGCGTGGGCACTCAAGCCTGTTCGCTGCAATGGATGGGGCCATCGAAGTGACCCGCGAAGGCGACCGCAGGGAATGGAAGGTTGCCAAGAGCAAAGACGGCGCCGACGGCGAAGCGCATCCCTTCCGCCTGGAACTGGTGAATCTGGCACCAGACGACGAAGGCGAGCCGGTTACGTCATGCGTGGTTCGGCG
>JANOKR010000237.1:0-3159 GCA_031419315.1 Betaproteobacteria bacterium | reverse complement strand
GACGATGAACTGGGCCGCGTTCATCGCCGCGCGAAAGGTCGGGAAGTTGACGACGCCGAGCACCTTGCTGCGCGGCAGCGGTGCGAGCTTGAGCTTCAGGCTGCGGGTGAAGGCCAGCGACCCTTCGGCGCCGACAAGCAGGTGCGCCAGGTTGACGCTGCCGTCGTCGGTGTAGGGTTTTTCGCTGCGCGGGTTGAAGATGTCGAGGTTGTAGCCGCCGACACGGCGCATCACCGTTGGCCAGCGGCTGTCGATCTCGCCGCGGTGTTGATCCGCGAGGCCGCGCATGAAGTCGGCGATCGCACGCTCAGGCGCACCCAGGGCGGCCACCGGGCCGAATGACATCAAGCGGCCGTCGGCCAGCCAGGCGTCGATGCCCAGCACGTTGTGGACCATATTGCCGTAGGCGATGCTGCGGCTGCCACAAGAGTTGTTGCCGGCCATGCCGCCCAGCGTTGCCTGCGCGCTGGTCGACACATCCACCGGATACCAAAGCCCATGGGCTTTTAGCCCCGCATTGAGATCGTCGAGCACGATGCCGGGCTCGACCTCGACGGTCATCGCGTCGGCGTCAAAGGCCAGCACCGCGCGCAGGTATTTGCTGGTGTCGATGACCAGCGCCGCGCCCGTCGTCTGGCCGCATTGCGACGTGCCACCACCGCGCGGCAGCAGCGGCACTTTCTGGTCGCGTGCGACATCGATCGCGATCGCCACATCGTCTGCGGTCTTCGGCACGAAGACACCCAGCGGCATGATCTGGTAGATCGACGCATCGGTGGCGTAGCGGCCGCGTGATGCGGCGTCGAAAAACACTTCGCCCCGGGTCTGCTGTGCCAACCGGCGGGCGAGGTCGTTGGCCTCAGCAGTGGATGCGGTTGCGGTTGCGGGAATCTTGGCCATCGGCGGCGATTCTGTATGCAAAACTGCGGCCGCAAGAATCATGGAGCGACGATGAAGTTGAACCAGCATCCCAGTGGGCGGCATTACCTGCAGATCCCCGGCCCGAGCCCTGTGCCCGACCGCATCCTGGGTGCGATCAGCCTGCCGACGATCGACCACCGCGGGCCTGAATTTGGTGTCCTCGGGCTGAAGCTCCTGGCCGGTTTGCAGCGGGTTTTTCAAACCGCGCATCCGGTGATCGTCTACCCGGCTTCGGGCACCGGGGCGTGGGAGGCGGCGCTGGTGAATGTGCTGTCGCCGGGCGACGCGGTACTGATGTACGAAACCGGCCACTTCGCCGCGCTGTGGTGCCGCCTTGCGCAGCGCCTGGGCCTGCAACCCGAAACGTTGACGCTGCCCGGCACCGATGCCAGCGGCTTGGCCGTCGGCTGGCGGCACGGCGTGCAGGCCGCGCTGATCGAAGACCGCCTGCGCGCCGACCCCGGGCACCTGATCAAGGCGGTCTGCGTGGTCCACAACGAGACCTCGACGGGCGCGACCTCCGATATCGCCGCGGTGCGCCGCGCGATCGACGCTGCGGGCCACCCGACACTGCTGCTGGTGGACAGCATTTCCGGCCTGGCCAGCGCCGATTACCGGCACGACGAATGGGGCGTCGATGTCACCATCAGCGGATCGCAAAAAGGCCTGATGCTGCCGCCCGGGATCAGCTTCAACGCGGTGTCGCCGAAGGCGCTGGCCGCGGCCAAGACCGCCCGGCTACCGAAGGCCTTCTGGGCCTGGGACGAAATCATCGAGCTCAACCGCGGCGGTTACTGGCCCTACACACCGAGCACCAATCTGCTCTACGGCTTGAGTGAATCGTTGGACATGCTGCTCGAAGAAGGATTGCCGCAGGTCTTTGCCCGCCACCAGCGCTGGGGCGCGGGTGTGCGCGCTGCGGTGTCTGCCTGGGGGCTGGAGATCCAGTGCGTGGAAGCCGCGGTAGTTTCGCCGGTGCTCACTGGTGTGGTGCTGCCGCCGGGTGTGGACGCCGATGTCGTGCGGCGGGTGATCCATGACCGCTTCGATCTTTCGTTAGGCACCGGCCTGGGCAAGCTCAAGGGCCGCATGTTCCGCATCGGGCATCTGGGCGACTGCAACGATCTGACCTTGGTGGCCGCGCTCGCTGGCTGCGAAATGGGCTTGAAGCTTGCCGGCGTGGCGCCGGCCGGCAGCGGAGTGCAGGCGGCGATGAACTATTTTGCGGCGAACCCGACGAATCCGGCGCAGCCTGCCGCAGCCTGAATTTCAACCACGCTTGAACTTGGCGACAACGGAGAAACGACCATGCAAAGACGCTCTCTCATCCAGGCCGGTGCCGCCGCCGCGGCCACCCTCGCACTGCCGGCGCTGCACGCCCAGGCCTGGCCCAGCGGCCCGGTGCGCATCGTGGTCGGCTTCCCGCCGGGTGGCGGCACCGATGCGCTGGCGCGGGTGGTGGCGGCCAAGCTCACCACGATGTGGGGCCAGCAGGTCATCGTCGAGACCAAGGCCGGTGTGGCCGGGGTGCTCGCCGCCGAGTACATCGCCACCCAGCCGGGAGACGGCAGCACGCTGCTGATGGCGCATATCAACAGCCACGCGCTGGCGCCCAGCCTGCAGCCCAAGCTGCGCTACAACATCGAGCGCGATTTCACGCCGATCGTGATGGTCGGCGTGACGCCGAACCTGCTCATCGCCAACCCGGCGCAGCCCGCCAAGACGGTGAAGGACCTGGTCGCGCTGTGCAAAGCGCAGCCGGGCAAGGTCAGTTTTGGCTCGGCCGGCGCAGGCTCGGCGCAGCATCTGGCGCTGGAGATGTTCAAGCTGCGCGCCGGCGTCGATGCGCTGCACATCCCGTACAAGGGCAGCGGCCCGCTGCTCACCGACTTGATCGGAGGCCAGATCCAGTACAGCTTCGAGACCATGACCGCGGCCACGCCGCATGTCAAAAATGGCCGCGTCATCGCGATCGCGCAGACACGCACCCAGCGGGCCAAGGGCCACCCCAGCGTGCCGACGATGCAGGAAGAAGGTTTTGATGGGTTCGAGGCGACGACCTGGTACGGCCTCGTCGGCCCGGGCAAGCTGCCGGCGGCGATCGTCGAGCGCGTGAACCGCGATGTCAACGCGGTGCTGTTGATGCCCGACGTGATCGAAAGGCTCGAGACCTACGGCGCCGAAGACGGCGGCGGCACGCCCGACAAGTTCAACAACTTCATCCGCGCCGAGCAGGTC
>JANOKR010000236.1:0-1556 GCA_031419315.1 Betaproteobacteria bacterium | reverse complement strand
TTGCTGGCGCGGATATCGGCGATGCGGCGCGCGGTCTCGGCGCGCAGATCGGCATCGATCTCGCGCCCGGCGACATCCTGCACCAGGCGTTTGCAGGCTTTCACCGCGGCCGGGCCGTTGGCGACCAGCGTGGCGACGATTTCGTCGACTTTGGCGTCCAGCAAATCCGCGCTGACGACCTCGTGAACAAAACCAAACTGCTGCGCCTGCGCCGCGCTGAAACGCTCGGCGGTGATGAAGTAGCGCCGCGACGCCTGCTCGCCAAGCGCCCTGACGACATACGGCCCGATCGTCGCCGGCAGCAGGCCGAGTTTCGCCTCACTCAGGCAGAAGTGCATGCCATCAGCGGCGACGAGGACATCACACACCGCGGCCAGGCCGACGCCACCGGCATAACAGTCGCCGTGGATCCGGCCGACCACCGGCAGCGGGCAGCTGTAGACCGCCCACAACATGGCGGCGAGCTGTTCGGCGTCGGCGCGGTTCTGCGCCCAGGAGTAGTCGGCCATCGCGCGCATCCAGGACAGGTCAGCCCCGGCGCAAAAGGCCTTGCCGCGGCCGCCGAGAACGATGGCGCGCAAGTCGGGGTCGGCACCCAGCGCTGTGAAAGCGGCGGTGAGCTCGCTGATCACGGTCTCGTTGAAGGCGTTGCGCACCTCGGGTCGGTTCAGCCAGACCTCGGCGACATGGGCTGAGCGGCGGTGGATCTCGAGGCTGGTCATCAGGAAACCGCGCTACGCGCTACGGTATTCGCCTTGAGGGCGGCTCGGCGGCTCATGCCCGGCTGCTCTCGGCCTGCAGCATCGCGACCAGATCGAGCAGCGGGCAAGGATGGCCCATCGCGGTGATCGCCGCGGTGATCTGGCCACGATGATGGGTACCGTGGTTGAACACATGGGCCAATGTCGCGGCATACGGCAGCGTGACGGCGTCACCGGTGGTGCGGCGATAACTGATCACTGCCGGGAGCGGCTGATCGCCGAGCCCGTCGATCCACGGCAGCCAGGCCTGCGCGCCTTCGACCAGCCGTTCGCGCAGGCGCACCCGGTCGGGCTCGGCTTCGGCGTCGAGCTTCACTGCTGGGGACTCGGCAAATGCAAAGCGGCGGAACCAGAGCAGGTGTTCGGTCACAGCCAAGTGGTTCAATGTGCCGTGCACTGACTTGAAAAACAGGCCGGCGCCGCGGCGGTAGTCGGCCTCTGACAAGGCATCGACGTGCACAAAGAGCTGGCGCGTCGCCCAGAGGTTGTAGCGCGCCAACGTGGCGAGGTGGTCGTGCAGAGATCGTTCCATGGTCGAGGCCCTCAATAACTCTTCAACGTCACTTCAATGACGCTTCAGTACTCCATCAATACCGCTTGGCGGCTTCGTCGAGCATGACCTCGGTGGCGCCGCCGCCGATGGCCAGCACGCGAGCGTCGCGCCAGAGGCGTTCGATCGGCGTGCCGAGCATGTAGCCCATGCCGCCATGCAGTTGCTGGCAGCCCTGCGTGACCTCGTTGACGAGCTCGCCAGTCAGCGCCTTGAGCAGCGATACGTCCTGCACGACATCGTGA
>JANOKR010000235.1:0-3074 GCA_031419315.1 Betaproteobacteria bacterium | reverse complement strand
ATGGCCGGCGCGACGAACCCGCACCCGCCGCGTCGGGGAAAAACGCCGGTTCGCCGCCGATGCGAAAGTCGGTGATCGCGGCCTGGCCGGCGGCTGACGTGATCCAGTCGGCGAACGCCGTCGCCAGCGCGGCTTTGCTGTGATGGTGCCTGGCCGGATTGACGACCATCACGCCATACGGGTTGAACAGGCGCGCATCACCTTCGACCAGCACGACAAGCTCGCCGCGGTTCTTGAACGCCAGCCAGGTGCCGCGATCAGCGAGCACATAGGCGTTGAGTGCCGACGCCATGTTCAGCGCCGGCCCCATGCCGCAGCCACATTCGCGATAGACCTTCGGCTTTTGCCGGGCCAGATCGACGCCGGCCTGCTGCCACAGCCGCAGCTCCATCGCATGCGTGCCGCTGCGGTCGCCGCGTGAGACAAACGTCGCTGTCTCGTTGACGACGAGGCGGGCCAGCGCATCGGCGATATCGCGGCCACGCACCCGCGCCGGGTCGGCCGCCGGCCCGATGAGGATGAAATCGTTGAACATCACCGCGCGCCGCTCGAGCGCAAAACCTTCGGCGACAAAACGCTGCTCGGCTGCGAGTTCGTGCACGAGCACGACATCGGCGTCGCCGCGGCGGGCGATATCCAGCGCCTGCCCGCTGCCGACCGCGACCACCCGCACGTCGATGCCGCTGGTTTGTTTGAAACGCGGCAGCAGGTGCGCGAAGAGGCCCGACTGTTCGGTCGATGTCGTCGATGCGAGCACGATCGTGCGCTCGCTCTGTGCGATCGCGAAGGTGGCAACGCCAAACGCAAAAAGCACAACCACGAACCAGCGCCTCAATCCCATGGCAATTCCGCTTTGAGGAAACGTGTCGCCGCCGCCGGCAACGGGCCATTGAAAAATCGCGCCACCGGCAGGTCGACGATGAGCCGGCCGGCTTCGAGATAGACCACCCGCGTCGCCAGGCGTTTGGCCTGGCCGAGGTTGTGGGTGCTGAAACACAGCGTCGTGCCGGCGTCGCTGGCAAATTCTGCAATCAAGGTTTCGACCTCCTGCTTGCCATGCGGGTCGAGATGCGCCGTCGGCTCGTCCAGCAACAGCAGCGCCGGCCGCGTGAGCCAGGCGCGTGCCAGTGCCAGGCGCTGCTGCTGGCCGCCCGAGAGTGCGGTCGCGCGCTGGCCAGCTTGCGCCGCGAGACCGAAGCGCAGCAGCGCGTGGTCGCACGTCGCGGCACGTTCTGAGCGCGGCAGGCCCTGCAGCCAGGCGGCGATGCGCAGATTTCTGCGCGCCGACAGGCCGAGCAAAAAAGGCCGCTGGAAAACCATCGCCGGCCCCGCCGTTGCGCCATCGGTCGGCAAATGGGAATGCGGATGCGAATGCCCATGCCAGATCCGCTGCCCACTGTCACAGCCGAGCAGCCCGTGCAGCAGCCGCAGCAGCGTCGTCTTGCCACTGCCGTTGCTGCCGACGATGGCCAGGCGTTCGCCGCGGTGCAGCCGCAGGCTGACGCCGTCGAGCGCATTCAACGCGCCAAAGCGCACGCTGGCCTGGTCGAGCGTGATCAACACAGCGGCGTCGGCGTGCGCCACGCGATCGGCACTCACACCGGCACCTCGCGCGCCGCACCACCCAGCGCTTGCAGGCCGGCGATCAGCAGATTCACCAGCCCGACCACGGCGAGCAGCACGAAGCCCAAAGCGAGCGCGAGCGCCAGATCGCCCTTGCTCGTCTCGAGCGCGATCGCAGTCGTCATCACACGGGTCAGGCCGTCGATATTGCCGCCGACGATCATCACCGCACCGACCTCCGATACCGCGCGGCCAAAGGCCGTGAGCAGCAGCGTCAACACCGCCAGGCGCTCGTGCACCAGCAGCAGCACGGCGGCGGTCAGGCGCGACGCGCCCCACGACAGCAACTGCTCGCCGCCGTCACGCCAGGCGCCCAGCAGCAGCCGGCGTGTCAGCGCGGCGACCAGCGGCACGACGAGGATGCTCTGTGCGATGACCATCGCCGTCGGCGTGAACAGGATGCCCAACGCGCCCAGCGGCCCGGCACGCGAGAGCAGCAGATAAACGACCAGGCCGACCAGCACCGAAGGCAAGGCGAGCAGCGTATTCAGCAGACCGCCCAGCACCGCCTGCCCCGGGAAACGCAGCACCGCGAGCGCCGCTCCAAAGAGCAACCCGAACAGCGCGCCGATCAGGCAGGCGCTGCCGCTGACCTGTAGCGACAGCGCGGCAATTTGCAGCAGCGCGCTGTCACCCCCCGCGATCAACGCGGCGGCGAGGGCAAGGCTTTCGGCGAAGGTGTTCATCGCGGTTCAAGGATCGGGATCGGCATCGAGAGCAACATCGCAATCAATTGTCCACGCCGCGCGGGCCGCAGAATCCGGCCTGCAAGGAACACCGAAGCCCATGACCGAACTCGGCCCCTCCCCGCTGGCTGCTGGCGAAGACAACATCAGCGTCGACGCTGCGCGGGCGGCGATCGTCGCGGCGATGCTGCCCGGCGCCGCCGGGTTGGCGTCGTTGTCGTCGGTGTCGCCCAGCCAGACCCTGCCGCTGCTGCAAGCGCTGGGGCGCGTGCTCGCCGCCGATGTGGTGTCGCCGATCGATGTGCCCGCGCACGACAACTCGGCGATGGACGGATATGCCTTTGACGGCGCGGTACTGAAGTCCACCGCGGCGTCGGCGTCGGCAACGGCGGCGCCGGACATCGTGTTACGCGCCGTCGGCGCGGTCCACGCCGGCCGGCCCTTCAAAGGCCGCGTTGCCAGCGGCGAATGCATCCGCATCATGACCGGCGCGGTGATGCCCTCCGGCCTGGACACCGTCGTGCCGAACGAGTTGTGCCGCGTTGATGACAACCGCGACGACAACCGCGATGACAACCGCGACGACACCCGCGATGGCCACCGCGTCTTCATCGCGCCAGGCACCCTGCGGCGCGGCGACAACCGGCGCCACCGCGGCGAAGACCTCGCTGCGGGGCAGCTCGCGCTGCACGCCGGGCGCGTGTTGCGACCGGCCGATCTGGGCCTGCTCGCGTCGCTCGGTTTGCGCGAGGTCACGGTCCGGCC
>JANOKR010000234.1:0-21900 GCA_031419315.1 Betaproteobacteria bacterium | reverse complement strand
TGGCCACACAGGCAGGCCACCGGCATGCCGTGGATATTGCCGCTGGGCGTGAGCGCACTGGTGTTGAAGTCGGCATGTGCGTCGAGCCAGAGCACACGCAGCTTCTTGCCGGCCTCGCGACAGTGCCGCGCGACCGCGCTGATCGAGCCGATGCCCAGGCAGTGATCCCCGCCGAGCAGGATCGGCATCCTGCCCGCCTGCAGCTCGGCGTACACCGCCGCATGCACTGCTTCGTTCCAGGCCACGACTTCGGCGAGGTGCCGATAACCCTGCACCGGTGGCAGCCATGGGTTGGCCGGGCCGGCCAGATTGCCGCGGTCGATGACTTCGACGCCATGGCCCTCGATGGCCGCGCGCAGACCGGCCACGCGCAGCGCTTCCGGGCCCATGCTGGCGCCGCGGCTGCCGGCGCCGATATCGGTTGGTGCGCCGATCAACGAGACTTGTCGCAGTCCGGCGTGGGGCCGCCCCGAGCCGGACATTCCCCCCTGGGGGGGCGACGCCGAAGGTGTCTTGGGGGCAAGGTCAGACATCTTCGGCAAAGGCTCCGGTCTGGGTCGGCGGCAGGTCGAAACCGTAGTGCGCCGCGAGGCAGTCCCAGGCTTCTTCGGCGGTCTCGACAAACTGGAACAGGCCCTTGTCTTCGGCGCCGATCATGCCGGTTTCGACGAGCAGGTCGAAGTCGATCAGGCGGGTCCAGAAGTCGCGCCCGAAGAGCAGGATCGGGCGCTTGCGCACCTTGCCGGTCTGCTTGAGGGTCATCACCTCGAAGAGCTCGTCGAGGGTGCCGAAGCCGCCGGGGAAACATACCAGCGCGATGCTGCGCATCAGGAAGTGCATCTTGCGCAGCGCGAAGTAGTGGAACTGGAAACACAGCTCCGGCGTGATGTAAGGGTTGGGGGACTGCTCGTGCGGCAGCACGATATTCAGCCCGATGCTTTTGCCGCCGACATCAAAGGCGCCGCGGTTGCCGGCTTCCATGATCCCGGGGCCACCGCCAGTGACGACGTAGATCGGCGTTTCGTGGTTGCGCGAACGGGTCGTCACCAGCGCGGCGAAGCGGCGCGCCTCTTCGTAGTAGTGGCTCATCGCGACCGCGGTTTCAGCGCGGCGCAGCGCGGCGGCGTCGTCGTTCTGCTGCGCCGCCTTCAACTGCCTCGCTGCGTCCACCGGCGGCGCAATGCGTGCGCTGCCGAAGATCACGATCGTCGATTCGATCTGGTGCTCGTTCTGGATCATCTCCGGCTTGAGCAGTTCGAGCTGCATGCGCACTGGCCGAAGCTCGTCGCGCAGCAAAAACTCGGTGTCGGTGAAGGCCAGCCGGTAAGCACTCTCCGGCCCGGCATACAGCGGCGCCGGGTGCAGGTCTTTGGCATCTTCCTCGGCGCTCGGGAAGTTGCGCGCGTTCAGCACGTCGGGGTTTTTTTGCATGACGAGCGAGCTTACTGGATCAGCGGCGGGGCTCGTCGACGCGCTGGCCGCAGACGCTGCAATCGGCCTGCCGTGACAGCCGCAGCTCGGTCCACTCCATGCGCCGGGCATCGAGCATCTGCAAGCGTCCGGCGAGCGATTCGCTGGCGGTGCCGATGCCGGCGATGAGCTTCAGCGCCTCGGCGGCCTGCATGCTGCCGATGATGCCAACCAGCGGCGCAAAAACGCCCATCGTCGCGCAGCGCACTTCTTCGAAAGCGGCTTCGGGCGGGAAGACACAGGCATAACACGGCGCGCCGGCGAGGCGTGTGTCGTAGACCGAGATCTGGCCGTCGAAGCCGATCGCCGCACCGGCCACCAGCGGGCGGCGATGCTGCACACAGGCAGCGTTGACCGCATGCCGGGTGGCGAAGTTGTCGCTGCAATCGAGCACCACATCGGCCTGCTCGACGAGCCGATCCAGCGCTGCTGCATCCGCCCGCTGCACCAGCGGCACGACACGCACGTCGGGGTTGATCGACCTTATTCGCGCCGCCGCCGACTGTGCCTTTGGGCTGCCGATGCCAGCTGCGGCGTGCACGATCTGGCGCTGCAGATTGGTCAGGTCGACGATATCGTTGTCGACGATGGTGATCGTGCCGACCCCGGCGCTGCCCAGGTACAGCGCGACCGGCGAGCCGAGACCGCCGGCGCCGATGACCAGCGCGTGGGCGGCGCTGATGCGCTGCTGGCCGTCAACGCCAATCTCGTCGAGCAGGATGTGGCGTGAGTAGCGCAGCAGCTGGTCGTCGGTCACACCATGCCCATCAGGCGCGACGCGGCGTGCAAAAGCAAGTAGGGGCCCTGGCGGGCCCCAACGTCACCACGCCGGCCACGATCACTGCGTGCTGGCCTCGGCCTTGCGCTCGGCGGCCGTCTTGCTCACGATCACCGCCTTGCCGCGCAACTGGTTCAGTGCCTGCTGCAGCGGGAAGTCTTCGACGCTGCCAAATTCTGGCAGGGGCTTGAGCTCGCGCTGCTTGGCGAGTTGCTCTTCAACCTTCTTGCGCTCGTCGGCACGCAGCTTTTCGCGGGCTTCGTCTTTTTTCTCGTCGGCGCCGGCAAGATGCTTTTCGAGATCGGCCTCGCGCATGCGGAGGGCGGCGAAGACATTGCCTTCGGCGGTTTCGTCGAGCCAGATATCGGGCACGATGCCCTTGGCCTGGATCGAGCGGCCGCTGGGCGTGAAATAACGCGCGGTGGTGATCTTCAGTGCCGTCTCCGGGCTGAGCTGGCGAATCGTCTGCACCGAGCCCTTGCCGAAGGTCTGCGCGCCCATGATCGTCGCGCGTTTGTGGTCTTGCAGTGCACCGGCGACGATTTCGCTGGCCGATGCCGAACCTTCGTTGACGAGCACCACCAGCGGCACCGTCTTCAACGCCGCCGGCAGGCGGCGCAGGGGGTCACCGCCGCCGCGGCGCGCATAGTGCTCGGGCGCGGCCTTGTAGATCGCCTTGGAGTCGGCGAGCTGGCCGTTGGTCGACACCACCGCCACGTCGGCCGGCAAGAACGCGGCGCTGATCGCCACCGACGCGTCGAGCAGGCCGCCGGGGTCATTGCGCAGGTCGAGCACCAGGCCCTTCATATTCGGCTCGGCTTTGAAGAGTTCGTCGATCTTGCGCACGAAGTCGTCGACGGTGCGGTCCTGGAACTGGCTGACGCGGATCCAGCCGTAACCCGGCTCGATGATCTTGGCGCGCACGCTCTGGACGCGGATTTCTTCGCGTGTAATGGTCACCGGGAAGGCGCGGTTTTCGGCCTTGCGGAAGACTTGCAGCGTGACCTTGGTATTCGGCTCGCCACGCATGCGCTTGACGGCCTGGTCCATGCCCAGGCCCTTGACCGGTGTGTCGTCGATGCGGGTGATCAGGTCACCGGCCTTGATGCCGGCGCGGAAAGCCGGCGAGCCTTCGATCGGCGAGACGACCTTGACGACGCCGTCTTCCATGCCGATCTCGATGCCGACGCCGACAAAGCGGCCACTGGTGCCTTCGCGGAATTCCTTGAAACTCTTTTTATCGAAATACTGCGAGTGCGGGTCGAGCCCGGCGACCATGCCGCCGATCGCGTCGGAGATCAGTTTTTTCTCGTCCACCGACTCGACATAGTCGGTCTTGACGATGCCAAAAACCGCGGCGAGCTGTTGCAGCTCTTCAAGCGGCAGCGGCGCCAGCGAGCGCTGCGCAACCGCCTGCACCTGCATCGTGGCCAGCGCCCCGGCGACGGCGCCGAGGGCAATAAAGCCGGCGACTTTCAGTTTGGCACCCATCGATTTGCTCCACTATCGGGCGCTGTGTTGCACCCGGAAAAACCATCTCACGCCCTGGATCTACCGTCCAGAAACGACGCCCCAATTCGACACTTCAGTATAAGTCCGGGCCCGGTTTGGAGCGTGTCTGCGCCGCAAAGTTGCACCGTCAATGTGCAGGGGTGCGCGCCCAGCCAGGCCTCAGGCCAGCGCCGGGCCGCCCCAAGCGGCCTGAAGCCCCCCTGGGGGGCAGCGCAGGCGCGCAGCGACAAGCGTGGGGGCTGTCAATTCACGCCGGGCATGCGCTCAAAGGTCACGACATGGTCCACCGCCGGCCGGATGCCGATCCACTCACCGAGATGGTGGTCGTGGTGCGAAGGCACATGGGCCAGCACCTGCTCGCCGGTTTTCAGGCGCAGCGTGTAGAGGAATTCCGAACCCCGGAAAGCCTTGCGCTCGATCTGCGCCCTGACCGGGCTGTCGTCGTCGTGGACGATATCGTCGGCGCGCAGCAGCACGTCACATTCCCCGCCCGGGTAGGCGTCGGGCAGGGGGCATTCGGTGGTGTCATCGAGCTCGCCCATCGGCGTGTGCACCCGCGGGCCGGCGCCGGTCGCGACGATCCGTGCCGGCGCAAAAACGCCATGGCCGATGAACTCGGCGACAAAGCGCGTCGCCGGCCGGTGGTACAGCGAATAGGCGTCGTCCCATTGTTCGAGCCGACCCTTGTGCATGACGCCGATGACGTCGCCGAGCGCAAACGCCTCGAGCTGGTCGTGGGTGACCACCAGCGCCGTCGTGCCGTGGTCCTTGAGGATCTGGCGCACGTCTTGCGCCAGGCGTTCGCGCAGGTCGACGTCGAGGCTCGAAAAGGGTTCGTCGAGCAGCAGCAGTTGCGGCTGCGGCGCCAGCGACCGCGCCAGCGCTACCCGCTGCTGCTGGCCGCCAGAAAGCTGGTGCGGCAGGCGCTTGGCGGCATGCGCCAGGCCGACCAGGTCGAGCATCTGCGCGACGCGGCCGGCGCGTTGTGCGCGCGGCAGCTGATGCACGCCAAAAGCCACGTTGTCGGCGACGCTCAGGTGCGGGAACAGCGCGTAGTCCTGGAACACCATGCCGATACGGCGCTGCTCCGGCGGCAGGTGGATCCGGCCAGCGGCATCGCTCAGGGTTTGCCCCCCGACCGTGATGCGTCCCGACGCGACCGGCTCCAGCCCGGCCACCGCACGCAGCAGTGAGGTCTTGCCGCAGCCCGAAGGGCCGATCAGCACGCCGATGCTGCCGGCCGCCAGGCGCAGCCCGACACGGTCGACCGCGGGCCGCGCGCCTGGGCTGCGTGGGTAGCGGACGCTGACACCGTCGAGCGCGAGAAACATGCCTCTATGATACGGCGCAGATGAAAATGAGGATTATTCGCATTCAGACGCCGAACTGCTGCGAACCGGGCGCCGCTGGCGCGATGCGCGGCCGGGTCAGGTGCCGGCGCATGTGCCGGCGCGCCACCGGGCCGACACGATGCGCGCACTGCTGATCGCCGCCTGCGCCTTGGCTGCGCTGCCGGTGCTCGGTGTGTTGCTGGTCTGGGTGGACACCGACGCCGCGGCGCTGGCCACGCTGGCCCATCTGGCCGACACCGTGCTCGCCGGCTACGTGGCGCAGTCGCTGCTGCTGGCGCTGGGCGTCGCGGCCGGTGTCGCGCTGCTCGGTGTCGGCACGGCGGCCGCAGTGGCGCTGTTCCGCTTCCCCGGCCGGGGCTTTTTCGAGTGGGCCTTGCTGCTGCCGATGGCGATGCCGGCGTATGTGCTGGCCTACGCCTACACCGACGCGCTGCAGGCCAGCGGCCCGCTGCAATCGGCCTTGCGCGACGCCTTTGGCTGGCGCGGCGCGCTGTGGCCGGATATCCGCAGCCTGGGCGGCGCGGTGTTGCTGTTTGTGCTCTGCCTGTACCCCTATGTCTACCTGCTCACCCGAGCCGCACTCGGCGAACGCGCGGTGCAGTTGATGGAAGCCGCCCGGCTGCTCGGCGCCGGCCGCAAGCGGCGCCTCTTCACGGTCGCGCTGCCCTTGGCGCGGCCGGCGGTCGCCGCTGGTGTGGCACTGGCGCTGATGGAGACGCTGGCCGACTATGGCGTTGGCAGTTATTTCGGCCTGAGCACCTTCACCACCGGCATCTACCGTGCCTGGCTGTCGATGAACGACGCCGCTGCCGCCGCGCAACTGGCGTCGATGCTGCTGGCGCTGGTCGCGTTGCTGCTCTGGCTGGAGCGGCGTTCGCAGGCCCGGCTTCGTTTTGCCAGCAGCCGCAGCGGCGCGTTGCATGGCGACGAAGCGCAGCCGCAGGCGCTGCACGGCAAGGCCGCGCTGGCGGCGTTTGGTTTTTGTGCGCTGCCGGTGGTGCTGGGTTTTGTGCTGCCGGTGGGCTGGCTCGGCGCGATGCTCTGGCGTGAGGTGGGCGGCACGGTCGCGGGCGCGCTCGGGGGCGCTGTCGGGGGCGCTGTCGGGGATACGGCCGGCGCCGGAGCCGGCTTGCCGCTGGCGCGATTTGCCGAATGGGCCTGGGCCAGCTTTCGCCTCGCCGGCATCGCGGCCGTCGCTGCGGTCTTGCTCGCGCTGGCCTTGGGTTTTGCGCAGCGTCGCCGCGACAACTGGCGCGACCGCACGCTCGCGCTGGCCGCGCGCGTGATTGCGCTCGGTTATGCGGTGCCGGGCGCGGTGATCGCGGTGGGCATCCTCTTGCCGCTGGGTTATGTGCAGCAGCGCTGGCCGGAGGCGGGCGCCGCGGCGCTGGTCACCGGCACCGTGGTCGGGGTGTTGTATGCCTACCTGGTGCGTTTTTCGGCGGTGGCGTTGCAGTCCATCGAAGCCGGTTACGCACGCATCGGCCCGGCGGTCGACGAAACCGCTCGCCTGCTTGGTGCCGGTCGCAAGCGCCTGTTCATGCAACTGCATCTGCCCTTGCTCAAACGCTCGGCGTTTGCCGCGCTGCTGCTGGTTTTTGTCGACGTCATGAAAGAGCTGCCGGCGACGCTGGTGCTGCGCCCGTTTGGCAGCGACACGCTGGCGGTGGTGGCCTACAACCTGGCCCGCGACGAGCGCCTGGCCGAAGCCGCGTTGCCTTCGCTGGCGATCGTCCTGGTCGGGCTGATCCCGGTGTTGCTGCTGTCGCGGGCGATGCGGCGCTGAGGCCGGGCCCGGAATGATCGTGGCGGTTCGGCTCAATGGGGCGAGCGTCAATGTGACTCTGGACCCCACGCTGACGCGGAGGAACACGACATGACTCGCACATCACAAGTCCGGCCCAACGCAGCAGCGCAGTTTGCAAGCCGATGGCCCACGACCATGATTTGCGCTCTTGGCGTCCTCGGCGCCACGCTCACGCTCGATGCCGCCGCGACTTCAGCGAAGGTTGAGATCCAGAATTTTTCGATCTCGGTCGAAGACCTTGATGGGGCTGACGGCGCAGAGCCCTGGATGAGCGTCAACTATGCGTTTGTCGGAACGAACTGGGCGTGGTTTCCAGCCCTCGGGCCGAACGAATCGATTGGCCCACACCAGACTTTCCACAGTCGGTACTTTTCCGGTCACCAAGCAATTTCCTGGAGCCTCGGCGCTCACCGAGTTCTCCCCCACAGGTTTCGTGGTCAGCGGTTCATCAGACATTCCCGGTGCAGCGTTCAGTGCTTCCGAGAATCTGAGCACCAGCGACTCGGCGCCGATTTGGTTTCTTGTCGGTCCAAACACCCGACTCGTCATCTCCGGCGATCTTCGAATGAGTGTTTCTGCAAGTGCGACATGCGTTGCAATTCCGCTTGTCCAAGGACAATGTGAGCAGGCCAGAGCGCGCTTTCACATTCTGTTGGGAGACAGCTCTCAAACCATCAACGAGGAACTGCGCCTGGGGCACACCGGTCCCTACGATGGGCAATTGAAGAGCTTGACCCACCGCCAGAGCTTTCGTTTTGCGTTCGAGAACCACTCGGACCTCGGCGACGATGGAGTGAGACTGGGACTGTTAGCGCTGGCGGACGGTAACAGCGTGACGATGGGGTCCGTGGTGCCGGAGCCAGCGAGCTACGCTTTGTTGGTGCTCGGCCTTTGCGCGATGTGGCACTTAGCGCGGCGGCTCAAGAGTCGGACCGACCGGTCCCGGCTGGGTGGCGCGGATGCTCCGATTGGCGCCTCCGACGGGAATCGAACCCATATCTAGCGCTTAGGAGGCGCTCGTTCTATCCATTGAACTACGGCGGCGGCGGCTGGATTTTCTCATGCGATTTGGCTCAGCCTCCGCCAAACCGCCAGGTCCAGATCAGGTCCAGCGAGTTTTCCATTCCGCTCTGCGCACGCAGCGTGAAGCGCTGCGCGATGCGGTAGATGAGTTGCCAGGTGCCGGCGGTGGCGTTGACACCGCGCTCGTAGCCGACATACCAGCGCCGGCCGAGTTGTTTGCCCAGGCTGATGACGGTTTCGCGCACCTCGCCGTCGGTCTGACGCACTGAGAGGTCGTCGATGCCGATCGCGCGCAGCAACTCGTCGGTGGGCGCCTCGCCTTCACCGGCGAGCAGGGCCACCGCGGCGCGTTGCAGCACCGCTGTGTCGGTGCGGCCCAAGCCGTCGGCGCCGCGACCGAGCACCAGCCAGGACAGTTTTTCGGTCTCGCTCATCTCCGGCTCGCTGACCAGGCGCACGCGTGGGGTGAGGGCGTTGCCGGTGATCGCGACGCCGACCCGCACGTCCATGTTCGGCCGCAGCGCCAGGATGTCCAGGCGCGGGTTGTCGGCATTGCCCGAGAACGCGACCAGGCCGCGGTCGATCTCCAACTTTTGACCGTAGGCTGCATAGGTGCCGTTCTCGGCGCGCACGGTGCCCGTTACCGCAAGCCGGCCGCCGGGCGTGGTCAGGCGCAACTGGCCTTTGAGTGCGGTATCAAGGCCCCGACCGCGCAGGCGCAATTTTTCGCCGAGATCCAAATCGATGCCGACTTGCGCGGTGCGCAGCAGGCGCGGCGCGGTCGCCGGTTCGCTTGGCGCCAGGCCCGGCACCGCGGCCGCACGCCGCACCGTGACGTCGTCGTCGAGTGACGGCGCATCGCGCCGGCTGAGGTCGAAAAAGCCGCTGTCGACCGCGACCTTGCCGGTCAAGCGCAGCGCATCGGGTTGCAGCGACAGCGCGGCGTTGCCGCTGGCCACGAGCTGCCGGTCGACGCGCCCGATGAGGCGGAATTTCTGCGCCAGCACGTTGATCTGCGCCTGTGGTTTGTCGCCAAAACTGGCCCCGCCGCTGGCGCTGAGGGAGCCGTCGCCGCCGCGCAAGCTGGCCCGTTCGATGCGGGCGGTGGCACCGTCCAGCGCCAGCAGCAGCTCGCCTTCGCTGAACGCCACGCCTTGCAGCAGGTTGCGCACGCTGACGCCAGCGGCACGCAGCTCGCCGGTGTATTCGGGGGCACCGAAGCGCCCGCTCAGCCGCGCCGTGGCCGACAGTTCGCCGTCGACACGCCAACCCGGTGGCACCCAGCCGCCCCAGATCGCCAATTGCGGCACGGCGATATGCATTGCGCCGTCGATCGCGGCATCGGCCGCCGGCCAGCGGCGGTCGGTGCCGGTGCGCACATTCACCGCTCCCGACAAGGTGCCCAGGTAGCGGCCGGCGAGCAGCGGCATGAAGCGCCATTGGCCGTCGTGCGCCGACAGCGTCAGGCTGGCATCGGTCAGGCCCAAGAGCTGCATCGCACCGAGTTCGGTGACATGCAGGTCGCCACTCTCGCGTTTGAAAACCACCTCGGCATCAAAACGATCGCCGGCACGGATATCGAGCTGCGCGCTCATGCGCAGGTCACCGCCCCACACCACCCCGGGCTGCGCGCGCTGAAGGTAGGGCGCCACCAAGACCGAGCCGACTTCGGCCTGCAGTTGCAGGTCTGGCCGGCCGCCGTCGGCGCGGTAGCGGATCGCATTCCAGACCAGCGGCAGGCCGCCCGCCAGCATGGCGCGGCCGGGGCTGGCGTGCAAGCCAACAACGCGGCCTTGCGCGTCGATCCGGACCTCGCCCTGCACATCACGCATGTCGATCCACGACGTGTCCGCCGGGCCAGGGTTGTTGATCGCCATGGCCGGCGTGGGTACTGACGCCGGCGCGGCCGCGCTCGCCAGCAAAGCCGGCGTTGACGATGAAGCCGAGGCCGTAGCCGAAGCTGTAGCCGCGATCGAAGCCGACGTGTTGCCCGACCAGACCCCGGCGCTGAGGCGGGTCAATGCGCCGCGCCAGCTGCCACCACCACCCGCGGCCGCAAACCAGCCTCCTTCGGCGCTCAGCCGCGCCTGCGTGCCGGCGCCGGCGGCGAGGCCGAGCGCGCGTTCGATGGCCAGCGGCGGCCGCGCCGCCGCGGCCAGGTCAAGTTGCACCCGATGCGCGCCCAGCGTGCCTTGCACACCCCCGCGCAGTAGCGCCAGGCGCTGGCCGGCATAGGCCAGTCCGGCGAGATCGGTTTGCAGGCTGATCGGCTGATCGCGCCCGGTATCCAGGCGCCATTCGGCGCTGCCCTGATCGACCTGCAGGGCGCCGGCACGCAGGGCCGTCAAACTCAGTTTGCCCTCGGTGTGCAACAAGGGCCAGCGACCCTCGGCACTGATGGCGCCCGACGCCTTGCCGGCCAGCGGCAACCAGCGTTGCAGTGCGGCCAGGCGCTCGGATGGTGGCGCCGATCCCGGCTCGGCAGTTGTCGCCGCGGCGCTTGCGGGTGCCAACTCGGCCCACAGCGGCAGCAGCCCGCCCAAGTCGGCCAGCGTGCCGGCGTCGAGCGCGGCGCGCCAGCGGTCGTTGTCGCCACTGCCCACCGGGTCGCCCTGGCCTTCGAGCGTGAAGCGGTTGTTGCGAAAGCTCAGGTCAGCCCGCAGGCGGCTGCGCTGCGCGGCGGGCAGACGCCCGTCGTGGTCGAGGGTTAGGTGCGCCTGCAGCGGCACCCCGGCGAGCGCTGAGTCGCGGATGTCGACGCTGCCGTTGCCGTGCACCGTCTGCAGCAATTGCAGCAGCGGCAGCCGCGGCGCGTTTTGGGGCAGCGCGAGGTCGAGCTTCCACTGCGCGTTCAGCCGATGCGGCCCGCGTCGCCAGGCCGAACCCGCGGTGCCGGGCCACCACGGCAGCGGGTCGAAGTCGGTGAGCTGCCCGTGGCTGCTGGCCTGCCAGCGCTGCCCCCCGGCACGCTGGAGGGTCGCGCCGAATTCGGCCGTCGCCGCGCCCGACGTGGCGCGTAGTTTTTCGATGTGCAAGCGCTGCACGCTGAAGTTGGTGTCGAAGTCCAGCGCCACCGGCAGCGGCGCGCCGTCGATGGTGCCCTCGAGCTTGCCGCGCAACTGCATTTCGATCGAAGCCGGTCGCTGCGCGTTGCTGGCGCTGGGGGTGCTGGCCGGTGGCGTCGGTGCGCCAGCCGCCAGCGCGTTGGGCGCCGGCAGCCCACGCAAGACGACCTCGATCGGGCCGGCCAGCGCCATCGCTGCGGCGCGGCCGTCCAGCGACTGCGGCCGCAGGCCGTCGACATCGGTTTTCAGCTTGAATTCGCTGCCCTGCCAGACGCCGCTGCCACGCACGCGGCCGGCAGCCGCTGCGGCATCGCCAAAGTGCAACTCAAAACTGCGCAACTCGACGCGGTCGGCCTGCGCCGGCACGGCCTGGATCTCCAGCCGCGCGCGGCGCAGCGGCAGGCGGCCTTCGTTCCAGCGGCCGGGCAGGCTGTTGTCGAGCTCGATGTCGGCGGCGGCGGTGGTTTGGGTGCCGCTGGTGTTGACCGTGGCGCGGCCGCTCAGCTGAGTCTGCGGCGCGCCGCTGGCCAGCGCGGCGAGGTCCAGCGCCTGCGTCGTCGCCACCAGTCGGCCCAGCGGCCAGGCCTCGAAAGGACGCACCTGGGCCTGTGCGTCGAAGGCCGGTGGCGCCGCGGCGGCACCGGCTGGGGCGGTCTTCGATCCCGCCGCAGCCGGTGCGCGTGGTGCGCCACGCAAGGTCGCGTGCAGGTCAAAGCTGGCCAGCGGGCCGACCGCTGCGGCCTGGCCGGCCCAGCCTGGATGGCCTTGGGCCAAGTCGGCGCCGGTGACCTGCAGCGCGGCGTCGAGCGTGTAGGGCGCGTCGGCTTCGATGCGCAGGTGGCCGTTGGCGCGCAGGCGGTCCCAGCCGAAGGACAGGTCTTCGACAAGGTGCCGGCCTCCCGCGGCGGCGCCAAGCTGCACCGCGGCGCGCAATTGCTGCACCGGTGCCAGCGCATCAACCTGCAGCGTCTCGACGCTGACCCGCGCGATCTTCGCCTCGACGGGCAAGCGCAAGGTCGATGGCAGCTTGAGTGGATCGTTAGACTGCGCGCCGCTGTGCACCACGATCCGCTGCGCCGTTGCCGAATCGGCTTGCAAGCCGGCCCAGACCCCCTGCCGCAACCACCAGCGCCAACGCAGGCCACGCAGCACCAGCGCATGAATCTCCACGCGCAGGCCGCCGGCACCTACCCAATCGACGCGATCGGCGCTGAAGTCATTGCCGAGCAGCGCACCCTGCGGGTTGGTCACGGTCAGGCCAGGCAGATGGCTGAGCAGCCAGGCGCTGCGGGCTTCGTTTTGCAGCACCGAGCGGGCGATGAAAAAACTCATCAACGGCAGGCCGATGAGCGCTGCGAGCACCACCCACCAGACGCTGCGCAGCAACGCGCGGCGCGCTGGGGGTGGCGCTGGTGATGCCCTTGGCGAGGGCCTGGGCGCGGGTGCTGCGGGGTCGGTGTTCATCGCGCCACGCAGGCGGCCTCAGAAGACGATGCCGACACTGAAATGCAGCCGCACGCGGCGCAGTTCGCTGGCATAGGCGAGGTCGAGTTTCAACGGCCCGACGGGGCTGCGCCAGCGCAGGCCGAACCCGCTGCCGAGCACGGGTTTGAAATCCTTGAAGCTGGTAGCGGCGTTGCCGGCGTCGACAAAAACCGCGCCCCAGAGCTGCGGCATCGAGTCGAAGATCGGCCGCGCCAGCTCGACGCTGCCGGTGAGCAGCGCGTTGCCGCTGCCAACCACACCGGCGGTGATCGGGCCCAGGGTGCGGTAGGCATAACCGCGCACCGAATCGTCACCCCCGGCGCGGAAGCGCAGGCCCTCGGGCACCTCGAGCTGGTCGCGCGCAAAGATCTGGCCGGCCTCGATGCGCGCCTGGCCGTACCAGCGCTGCCACAGCGGCAGGTAGGCGGTGAGCCGACCATAGGCGCGGCCGAAAGCGCCGCGCACATTGCCGCCGTCGGACTCGGCCTGGCCGCCGCCGCCTTGCAGCGACACTGTCAGGCCGCGGGTCGGCAGGATCGGGTCGTCGATATCGCGCCAGCTCCAGTGGTAGTGCGCCGACAGCGAACGTGCATCGTCGCGGCTCGATGCGGTGCGCCGCGACGAGCGATCGAACTGCGCAAAATACAGGCGCTCGATGCGCGGCGAATCCTGCGCGCGCCCGGCGCGCAGGCGCTGCGTGAGCACGACGTCGGTATCGGTTTCCAGGCGCTCGACGGTGCCGCCGGCCAGCCAGCGATAAAAGCCCGGGCCGGGGTGGCTGCTGATCTCGCCGTCCCAGGCCTGGCGCGCGCGGCCCCATTCGGCCTTGTTGCGGGCGGTCGCGGCGTAACCCAGCACACGTCGGTAGACATGCTCCAGTGTCGCCCGCGGCCCGGTATTGGCGCTCACCCCAACGCCCACCGTGAGCTGGTGCAAGGGCAGCTCGGCCAGGCGCACCAGCACCGGTGCCGCGTCGGCCTTGTCGACGTTGTTGTCGAGCGCGACGCTGACCCGCTCGAAGAGGCCGGACTTCTGCAGCCGGTCCTGAAAATCAAGCAGCAAGGTCTCGGTGACCGGCGTGCCGACGGCAAAACCCGCCTGGTTGAGCACCGTCTGGCGGTCATGCATCAACAGGCCTTCGACCTCGATCTCGCCGCTGCGAAACAGCGGCCCCGATTCGGCCACCAGATACAGGCGCGCGCTGTGGTTGCCGGCGTCGATGTCGGCGGCCGTGCCACCCCAGCTGGCGGTGGCATAACCGGCGGCGCGCAGCTGTGCCAGCGCGGCGGCTTTGGCGTCGGCCCAGGCCGGGTTGCGAAACGGCGTGCCGGCTTTCATCGGCCAGCTCTCGCGCAGCGTCTGCAGGGTCTGCCGCGCCAGCGGATCTTTGCCGAGCACCGCGCTGGCCAGCGCGCCGTCGGGTTCGATATCGACCCGCGCGACGCGGGTTTGCGGGCCGGTATCGAGGTCTACACGCACCCGCTCGGGCGCGCCGGCGACGGGCGCAGGCTCGCGTGTGATGCGCACCAGCGGCGCAAAAAAACCTTCGGTCTGCAGCAGCTCGCGGACCTGGGATGGCGCCGCGTCGATCAGGCGCGCGAGCTCGCTGTCGCCGATCGATTCGCCGCGGGCGACGCTGCCCAGGCGCACCAGGTCGAGATGGCGTTCGAGCAGTTGCTTCAACGCCGTGGGCGCGTCGATCTCGACCACCAGCGGCGCCGGTGGCAGCGGCGCCGCCTTGGGCTCGGCGCCGGTCCCGGCGCCGGTTGCGGCCGGGTCTCGCTGCAACAGCGCACAACCGCTGCCAGCCAGGATCGGCCCCGCCAGCAGCAAGGCTGCCAGCCAGCGTTTCCCAAGCAAATGTGGCTCTGCCACTTTGCTTGATCCCCGCGGGGGAAGGCCGGCAGCGGCCGGCCTCGGGGCACTCATTTGCTGAGCAGCCGGATCGCGCTTTCGAGACCCGCCAGCGTCAGCGGAAACATGCGCTGGTTCATCAGCTGCTGCACGATCGAGATGCTTTGCCGGTATTGCCAGACGCCCTGCGGCTCGGGGTTGATCCAGGCAAATTTGGGGAACGCGTTGGTCAGCCGCTGCAGCCATTCGGCGCCGGCTTCTTCGTTGTTGTATTCGACGCTGCCGCCGGGTTGCAGGATCTCGTAGGGGCTCATCGTGGCGTCGCCGACGAAGATCACCTTGTAGTCCTTGTTGTACTTGCGGATCAGATCCCAGGTTGCAAATTTCTCGCTGAAGCGGCGCCGGTTGTTCTTCCACATGAAGTCGTAGACGCAGTTGTGGAAGTAATAAAACTCCAGGTGCTTGAACTCGCTTTTGGTCGCCGAAAAAAGTTCTTCGACGCGGTGAATATGTTCGTCCATCGTGCCGCCGACATCCATCAGCAGCAGCACCTTCACCTTGTTGTGGCGCTCGGGCACCATCTTGATATCCAGGTAGCCGGCGTTGGCCGCGGTGGCATGGATGGTGTCGTCAAGATCGAGCTCTTCTTCGGCGCCTTCGCGGGCAAAGCGGCGCAGCCGGCGCAGCGCGAGCTTGATGTTGCGCGTGCCGAGTTCAAGGCCGCCGTCGTAGTCCTTGTAGGCGCGCTGGTCCCAGACTTTCACCGCACTTTTGTTGCGTCCCTTGTCCTGGCCGATGCGGATGCCCTGGGGGTTGTAGCCAAAGGCGCCAAACGGGCTCGTGCCGCCGGTGCCGATCATCCGGCTGCCGCCTTCGTGACGCTCCTTTTGCTCTTCGAAACGTTTTTTCAGCGTCTCCATCAACTCGTCCCAGCCCATTTTCTCGATCGCGGCCTTTTCTTCGGCCGAGAGTTCAAGCTCGAGCGTCTTGCGCAGCCATTCCAGCGGCACGTCCTGGGTGAAATCGGTGAGCAGCTCGACACCTTTGAAATACGCCGAAAAGGCGCGGTCAAATTTGTCGAAGTGGGATTCGTCCTTGACCAGCGTCGTGCGCGACAGGTAGTAAAAGTCGTCGACCGACGTGCCGATGACACCTTCACGCAGCGCTTCGAGCAGGGTCAGGTATTCCTTCACCGACACCGGCAGCTTGGCCGCGCGCAGGGTGTAGAAAAAATTGATCAGCATCGGCCAAGCGCTCGCTGCAGTGGGTTGAGCCTGAGTCTAGCGGCTGTGGCGCTGCTGCTGGTGTCGGCGCACTTGTCGTCGATCACGTCGGCAGCGTTGACGTGGAGTCGCCAAGGCACCCCCTTGGGCCGGGGACGCCCTATTCCAAAGATGGGCAACACCCGCAGGCCGAACGCGAACAATCGCTACGTGACCAACAGTTCCTTCTTCGTCTCGACCTTGCTGCTGCAGTTTTCTGTTGCCGCCTTGGTCTGGCTGCTGGCGGCGCGTACCGGCCTGGCGCGCCGTGCTGCGATGCACTGGTCGGCGGGCTCGGCGTTGGTTGGCCTGAGCCTGCTGTTGCTGCTCGTGCGCGGCGAGGGCGATCATTGGATCGGCCACGGCGTGGCCCCGATGCTGGCGATGCTCGGCTTCGTCTTGCTGCTGCGCGGCCTGGAGAGGTTTGCGCGTGCCGACCCCGCCGATCGGCTGCACGCCGGCCTGGTGGTGGGCACCACGCTGGGTGCCGTGGTGCTGGAAGCGTCCGGCGCCGACCATCAAGCGGCCGGGGTGATCTTCTTTGCGGCGCTGGCCTGCGCGCTGGTGCCGGGCTCGATGCGTATCGCGCACGAACTGAGCGCTGAACTCGGCGACCTGGCGGCACGCCTGGTGACGCTGCCGATGAGCCTCGCAGGCGCGCTGTTCGGCGCGTGGGCGCTGCTGCTCGCGGCCACGCCGGAACAGATCGCCAGCGCCTCGAATGGCCTCGCGGCCACCCGGCAACTGGTTGGCTACGTCTGCATCTTCGCGGTCACCGGCCTGAGTGTCGGGTTTGCAGCGATGGTCGTTCGGCGCCTGGTGCTCAAGCTGCAACGTGCGTCGATGCGCGACGCTTTGACCGGCATGCTCAACCGTCGCGGTCTCGAAGATTCGATGCAGCGCGACGCCGGACGGCCGCTGCGCCGCTCGCGCGGTTTTGCGGTGCTGAGCGTCGAAATCGACCACCTGCGGTCGATCAACGCACAACATGGCCATGCCGCTGGCGACGCCGTGCTGGAGTCGATGGCGCGCACCCTGATGTCTCAATCGCGCGAGATCGATCGTGTTGCCCGCGTCGGCGGGGCGCGGTTCTGCGTCGTGCTGGCGCACACCGACGAGGCCGCTGCCGCGCTGGCGGCGCAGCGCCTGATCGAGGCCGTTCGCAAACAATTGCTGGATCTGGGTGGTACCCCGTTGCGCTGCACCGTCAGCGTCGGCGTGGCGGTGGCCGATGATGCCGGGCAGCCCGTCAAGCTGGTTGCCCAATGGGCTGACGATGCGTTGACCTTGGCCCAGCGTGAAGGCCGCGATCGCGCGCGCCTGCTGCCGCGCGCACTACAGCCCGAAGCGGCGGCGGCCTGATCGACGCCAGGCTGGTCTGCGCGCACGGGCCATATCCGTGCCGCAGTTCACGCCGCGGGCCGACCTCAGGTAGCGGCTCGCTGTCGCGCCTGTGGATGCCGCTGGTGGTGGCCGAAATGCAGCTATCCGTCTCACATTGGGATAGCGCAGCGAGCGCATGGCCAACGCCCACATCATCCTGCTGACCCTGACTTTCCAGCTCGGCCTGTGCACGCTGGTGTGGCTCGGCATGGCCCGCATGATCGTCGCCCGGCAGGCGGCATGGCATTGGGCAGCCGGCTCGGCATCGGTCGGGCTCGGGCTCGCTCTCGTCATGCTGCGCGGCGACCTGGATCCCTGGATCGGCCATGTCGTGGCCAACACGCTGCTGCTGGCAGGGTTTGTGGCCATGCATCGCGGGGTCGAAGTTTTCGCGCGCGCCAGGCCAGGCGACGCGATGCATGCCGGCTTGCTGGCTTGCACCTTGCTCGTACTGGTCATGGCGCAGAGTGGCGACACAAATCGCCAACTCTCGGCGTTTGTCACCTCGGCGGCCATCGCCGCAACCCTGCTCCGGGCCGCGGCGCTGTCACGGCGCAGGATGGGCAACGAGTTCGGCCCGGCCACCGCCACCTTGCTGGCGTTGCCGATGGCGCTCGTCGCCGGGCTGCTGGGCCTGCGCGCCCTGATGCTTTTGTGGGCACCCGAGCAGGTCGGGCTTCAGGTGACCGATCAACGACCCTTCAATCTGGTGCTGGGTTTTGCCGTCATGGCCGCGGTGACCTTGATCAACGTCGGCTTCGGCGCGATGGTGGTGTTGCGCATGATGCGTCAGTTGCAAAGCCTGTCAGAGCGCGATCCGCTGACCGGCCTGCTCAACCGGCGCGGTCTCGATCTGGCGTTGCAACGCGAGTCGGCGCGTGCGCACCGGCCCGGCCTTGGCCTGGCTGCGCTGTCGATCGACATCGATCACTTCAAGTTGATCAACGACCGTCACGGCCACGGCATGGGCGATGCGGTGCTGGAGGCGCTGGCGCGCACACTGCAATCCCATTTGCGCGACGTCGACCGCGTTGCGCGCATGGGCGGCGAGGAGTTCTGCGTCCTGCTGTCGAATGTCGACGAGGCCACCGCAGCGCTGACGGCGCAGCGCCTGCTCGCGGCGGTTCGTGCGCAGGGGCTGGAGCTTGGCGCGCAGACGGTGCGCTGGACAGTGAGTGTGGGTGTCGCCGTCGCGCACGACCACGCCGAAGCGCCGGCGGCGGTGCTTCAGCGCGCCGACGAGGCGCTGTACATGGCCAAACGCGAGGGCCGCGACCGGGCACGCATCGCACCATCGATTGCGCTCGTCGCCGCTTGAACGTCGGCGCGCTGCAGCGCGGCGCGCGCCGATGTCCCTCAGGCTTTCAGGCAGTCAGGCACGCCGGCGCGCCGGTCCCGGGTCGTGGGCCTTGAGCCAGTTGAAAAACTCGGCATACCAGAGTCGGCTGTTGCGCGCTTTGAGCACCCAGTGGTTTTCATCCGGAAACCACAACAGCCGTGCATCGACACCACGCGCCTTGAGGGTGTTGTAGTAAGCCAGCCCTTGCGCGTCGGGCACCCGATAGTCGAGCGCGCCGTGGATCACCAGGGTCGGCGTGGTCATCGCGCTGGCAAAACTGTGCGGGCTCTGGCGCTGGATCTGCGCCGGGTCGTCCCAGTACCAGGCGCCGAGCTCCTTGGCCTGCCAGGTGTAGCCATCGTCGGCAAACATCGCCGTCCAATCGAAGCAGCCGGCATGGCAGACATAGGCGGCGTAACGCCCGGCGGGGACATGCCCGTTCATCCAGGCGACCATGAAGCCGCCGTAGCTGCCGCCGGTGGCAAAAACCCGGCGCTTGTCGATCCACGGCTTTTTGAGCAACACGTCAGTGGCGGCTTCGACGTCCTGCAACTCGAGCTCGCCCCAGCGGTGCGTGATGCTGTCGAGAAAGGCATGGCCAAAACCCGACGAGCCGTGGTAGTTGACACAAGCGACGACGTAGCCTTGCGCCGCAAAGAGCTGGGTGTTCCAGCGGTAGTGCCAGGTGTCGGCGGCGGCAGCATGCGGGCCGCCGTGGATGTTGTGCAGCAGCGGATATTTTTTGCCCTTCTTCGCGTCGAAGCCGGGTGGGTAGACCATCCAGACCTGCACCGGATCGCCAAGCGCGCCGGTGACTTCGATCTCTTCGACGGCGCCAAAGCGCAAGCGCGAAAGCAGCGTGTTGTTGAAGCTCTCGATGCGCTGCGCCGTGGGCTTGACCGCGCTGCCGGCATCGAGTTTGGCAGGCTGGTCGTGGACAAAAATCTGCGCCGGGTGCAGCGCCGAATCGGCTTGCGTGACCAGCGTGCCCGCAGCCTGGTCAAACGCACTCACCCAACCGCCGGCGGCGAGGATTTCCGCGTGCCGCGTCGTGACGTCAAAACGCCAGAGGTGGCGCCGGCCACGTTGCTCAGCCGCAAACAGGATGCCGCTGGCGTCGTCGTCCCAGTGCAGCGGCGCATGTGGTTCGGGGTCGCCGATCGGGTCCGACACATCGTTCATCACCGACCACTGGCCGCTGCCGCGGTGCCACCGGGCCAGCTGCTGCGGCATCGTGTGTTTGACCGCCTGGTGGCTGGCCAGGAAAGCGATCTGCTGGCCGTCGGGGCTGTAGCGCGGCGCGCCGAAGTCCCAGCCGGCGTCCTGCGCGATGACCTTGATGCGGCCGCTTTTCAGCTCGGCTTCGGCCAGCGCAAAGCGGCCGTCGACACGTTTTTCAGGCGCCGGGTCGAAAGCGAAGACGACGTGTTTGCCGTCGGGCGAAATATCGAAGCTGTTGCTGTCGGGGTCTGCGCGGGTCAGCGCGTAGGGGCTGCCTTCGAAGAGGTTGCGGACCTTGCCTAGGCCCAGGTCGATGGTGTGCAGATGGGCCTCGCGCCCCATCGGCAGATGGTGGTCCCAGTAGCGGTACAGCGCTTCACTGGTGACGTAGCCGGTTTCTTTGCGCGCCTTGAAGTCCTTGTGTTTTTTGGCCTGCGCGGTGCTGCCTTTCAGCTCAGGCCAGACCCAGGATACAAACGCGATGCGGCGCCCGTTGGGAAACCATCGAAAAGCCTCGACCCCGGTGGCCACCGTGGCGACGCGGCGTGCCTCGCCGCCGTCGGCGGCGATCACGTAGAGCTGCGCCTCTTGGTCCTTGTGGCCCTGCTGATCTCGTTTGCCGACAAAGGCGATCAGGTCACCCGCCGGGCTGAAACGCGGCTGGCCGTCTTTGTCGCCGCAGTGCGTGAGCGCGCGCGGCGTGCCGCCCAGGGTGTTGAGCAACCACAAGCTGCTGCTGGCCTGGTTGGTGGTCATCGAGTGGCTGGTCACCGAGACAACGGCCTGGACACCGTCGCCGGCCAGACTGGGTGCGCCAACACGTTCGATCTGCCAGAGGTCTTCGACCGTGATCGGTACTTTTTTTGCCATCGCTGCGGGTGCCTGTGGTGGACGTGGTGCTGCGTTTCGGTGCGTTTCGGTGCGCGTGGGCGCGCTTGCGTGTGCCGTGGTTCGCGTGCGTTAGCTCAGTTCAGTTGCGCGGCCGCGCCAGCTGCAATTCAAGATGCGCGCGCACGGTCGGCCACTCGGTGGCCGTGATGCTGTAGACCGCGGTGTCGCGCACGGTGCCGTTGGCCAAGCGCATGTGCGCGCGCAGGATACCGTCGAGCTGTGCGCCCAGGCGCTCGATTGCGCGCCGGCTCTGCAGGTTCAGCCGGTGGGTGCGGAACTCGACAGCGATGCAGGCCAGCGTGTCGAAGGCATGCCGCAACAACATCAATTTGCACTCGGTATTCAGCGCCGAGCGCTGCACGCGGCACGCCAGCCAGGTGCTGCCGATCTCGACGCGGCGGTTCGTCGCGTCGATATTCATGTACGTGGTCATCCCCGCGACGCGGCCGTCGGCGTCGAACACCGTAAACGGCAACATCGAGCCGCTGGCCTGCAGCGCCAGCCGGCGATCGATCTCCGCCGCCATGCCCTCGGGCGATGGGATCGCGGTGTACCAGAGCTTCCAGAGATCACCATCACGCACCGCAGCGCACAGGCCGTCGTGGTGCGCTGCTTCGAGGGGCGCCAGCCGCGCCAGGCTGCCGGTCAACGTGACCGGCGGCGGCCAGGTCGGCACAGCCATCAATGGGGCACCCCACGGCCTGCGGCCGGCCGGGCCCGCAGAGGGTCCCGGCGTGCGCCAGGCACGGCCCGCCCGCAGGGGCGGTCCGTGTCCGGGCGCACTCCCGCCGAGCGGGAGCATTCGCACTTGGGGCGGCCCGGCGTGCTCAACGGTTGTGTTTTTGCATGAAGACGAGCTTTTCAAACAGGGTCACGTCCTGTTCGTTTTTCAGCAGCGCACCAACCAGCGGCGGCACGCTGACTTTTTCGTCCTTGCTCTGCAGCACCTCGAGCGGGATATCTTCGGCCACCAGCAGCTTGAGCCAATCGAGCAACTCCGACGTCGACGGCTTTTTTTTCAACCCGGGCAGGTTGCGCACGTCGTAAAAGGTCTTCATCGCCGCGCCAAGCAGCTCTTTTTTCAGCCCCGGGAAATGCACGTCGACGATGCGCTGCATCGTGGTCGCGTCGGGGAACTTGATGTAGTGAAAAAAGCAGCGCCGCAAAAATGCGTCGGGCAGTTCTTTTTCGTTGTTGGACGTGATAAATACCAGCGGGCGGTTCACAGCTTTCACCAGCTCGCGCGTTTCGTAGCAATAAAACTCCATACGGTCCAGCTCGCGCAGCAAGTCGTTGGGAAATTCAATGTCGGCTTTGTCGATCTCGTCGATCAGCAGCGCCACCGGTTGCTCGGCAGTGAAGGCCTGCCAGAGCACGCCCTTCACGATGTAGTTGCGGATGTCCTTGACGCGCTCGGAGTCACTGACATCAGCGAGCTGGCTGTCGCGCAGCCGGCTC
>JANOKR010000233.1:0-2484 GCA_031419315.1 Betaproteobacteria bacterium | reverse complement strand
CCTTCCCGGAAAACCGCGAGGTCTTGCAGGCGCTGCACGACCGCAGCATCCCGGCCGGCATCCTGAGCAATGGCGACCCCGAGATGCTCGACGTCGCGGTGCGCAGCGCCGGCATCCACGGGCTGTTGCAGCACCTGCTGTCGGTGCACAAGGTGCAGCGCTTCAAGACCGACCCGGCGGCCTACGCGCTCGGCCCGCTGGCGCTGGGCTTGCCGGCACGCGAGATCCTGTTTGTCTCCAGCAATGGCTGGGACGCCATCGGCGCGACCTGGTTCGGCTACACCACGCTGTGGGTCAACCGCGGCGCGCTGCCGCTGGAGCAACTCGACACCGTGCCCACCCGCATCGGCGCCAGCCTGCGCGATGCGCTCGACTTTTTCCCCATCGAACCGAAGCCCTGATCGGCTTCACTTTCCTGCCGCTGCCCATGCTCATGCCTTTGCTCAAGCCCAGACTCACGCCCACGCCCATGCCCGCTCGCACCACCGTCCACGGCCTTGAAGTGGCCAGCGTCCTGAAGACCTTCATCGACGACCAGGTCCTGCCCGGCACCGGCGTCGACGCGGCGGCTTTCTGGGCCGGCTTCGCGGCGCTGGTGCACGACCTCGCGCCGAAAAATGCCGCGCTGCTGGCCGAGCGCGACCGGCTGCAGACCGAGCTCGACCGCTGGCACAAAAAGCATCCCGGCCCGATCAGGAAGATGGCGCGCTACCGGGCATTTCTGCGCGACATCGGCTACCTCGTGCCCGAGCCGGGCGTGGTCAAAGCAAGCACCCGCAATGTCGACGCTGAACTGGCGCACCAGGCCGGCCCGCAACTGGTCGTGCCGATCACCAATGCACGTTACGCGTTGAACGCCGCGAATGCCCGTTGGGTATATTTGTCCGACGCGCTCTACGGTACCGATGCCTTGCCCCGCACTGGTGAAAACAACGCCGAAGGCGCCGACCGCGGCGGCGGCTACAACGCCGCGCGCGGCGCCCAGGTCATCGACTACGCGCGGCACGTGCTCGACCGCTGCGCGCCGCTGCAAACCGGCTCGCATGTCGGCTCGACGAACTACGCCGTCGAGGGCGGTGCGCTGCGTGTCACGCTGAAGTCCGGCGCCGTCAGCGGCCTGGCCAAGCCAGCGCAGTGGGTCGGCTACCAGGGCGACGCGGCGCAGCCGTCGTCGGTGCTGCTGGTGCACCATGGCCTGCACCTGGACATCCGCATCGACCGCAGCACGACCATCGGCGCGAGTGACGCCGCCGGTGTCAGCGACCTCGTGCTCGAAGCCGCGCTGTCGACGATCCTCGACCTCGAAGACTCGGTCGCCGTCGTCGATGCCGACGACAAGGTGCAGGCCTACGGCAACTGGCTCGGCATCCTCAAAGGCACGCTCACCGAAACCGTGACCAAGGGTGGCAGCAGCTTCACGCGCGGCCTGAACCCCGACCGCGAATACACCGCGCCCGACGGCCAGCCGATCAAGCTGCACGGCCGCTCGCTGCTCTTTTTGCGCAACGTCGGCCACTTGATGACGAACCCCGCGGTGCTCTGGGGCCCCGGCACCGGCAACAGCGAGCGCGAGATCCCCGAAGGCATCCTCGACGCGGTGGTCACAACGACGATCGCGCTGCACGATTTGAAGCGCACCGACACCGGCCTGCGCAACAGCCGCACCGGCAGCGTCTATATCGTCAAGCCGAAGATGCACGGCCCGGCCGAAGTCGCTTTTGCCGACGAACTCTTCGGCCGCGTCGAAGCGCTGTTAGGCCTGCCCAAACACACCGTCAAGCTCGGCATCATGGACGAAGAGCGCCGCACCAGCGTCAACCTCAAAGCCTGCATCAACGCGGCATCGGCGCGGGTGGCGTTCATCAATACCGGCTTCCTCGACCGCACCGGCGACGAGATGCACAGCGCGATGCAGGCCGGGCCGATGCTGCGCAAGGGCGATATGAAATCCAGCGCCTGGATCGCGGCCTACGAGCGCAACAACGTGCTCGTCGGACTGGACTGCGGGCTGCGTGGCAAGGCGCAGATCGGCAAGGGCATGTGGGCGATGCCCGACCTGATGGCCGCGATGCTGCAACAAAAGATCGCGCACCCGCTGGCCGGCGCCAACACCGCCTGGGTGCCGAGCCCGACTGCGGCCACGCTGCACGCGCTGCACTACCACCAGGTCGACGTTGGCGCGGTGCAGCGCGGGTTGGAGTCCGGCCTCAAGAAGACCGACGCCGCGGTGCAGCGTGATGCACTCCTCGACGGCCTGCTGACCGTGCCGGTCATCAAGGGCAAGCCGAAGTGGACCGATGCCGAAAAGCAGCAGGAACTCGACAACAACGCGCAGGGCATCCTGGGTTATGTCGTGCGCTGGGTCGACCAGGGTGTCGGCTGCTCGAAGGTGCCCGATATCCACAACGTCGGCCTGATGGAAGACCGCGCCACGCTGCGCATCAGCAGCCAGCATATGGCCAACTGGCTGCACCACGGCGTCGT
>JANOKR010000232.1:0-9296 GCA_031419315.1 Betaproteobacteria bacterium | reverse complement strand
TGATCTTGCGCAGCGGGTCGTATTCGTCATAGAGCGCGAACTCGCCGGCACGGCGGGTTCGGTCGAAGTGCCAGCCGTCGACGTCCACCGGGTTGAAGCGCAGGACGTCGATCGGGTTGAACGGCCGCCGGTAGTCGCTGCGTGCGACTCCGACCAGCGCACCCGCACTGTTGTAGACCTGCGTGTACGCGGTATCGAGCGCCTCGCCGCCGGAAATGGCGTCGTCGCCCGAGCCGCCATGCAGCCAGTCGCCGCCGAGGCCGCCGAAGATGATGTCGTCGGCGTTGTGCGGGAACGGGTTGTCGAGCGTCGCCCCGCGGTGGCGGTTGTTGGTCGTGAACTCGTCGGCCGTGCCGTTGAAGTCGCGGTCGAAGCTGAACGGAGTGAGATTGACCGCCTTCTTCAACTCGCCGCCGATATGGACCACCGCCTGCTGGATCGTGCCCGGCGTGGCGATGGCCTCGTTGAGCATATTGCCGTTGAAGGTCTTGGTGTCACCGTTGTCGGGCAGCAGCGCCAGCACGCCGTGCAGTGGCTCGCCGTAGGTGGTGGCGTTGCGGCTGACGATGATGCGGCCGTCGTCGCCGATGACGGCGTCGGCGCCGGTGCCACCGCTGACCCAGTCGTTGCCGTAGCCGGCGACGATATTGTCGTCCTGGCCTTCGCCGAAGACGATGTCGGCGCCGGTCATCGAGAAGATCGTGTCGTCGCCCGATTCGCCGTGGATCTCGTCACCCAGGCCGCGGTCGTTGGTGGCAGTGGGTGTGTAGTCGTTGCCGCCTTCGGTGTAGTCGAGGTACTGCACCGCCCGCGCGATGACGCGGTTGTAGCTGCCGTTGTTGGCGGCGTAACCGTCGGCGGTGGTGCCGTTGATGTCGTAATTGAAGTTCAGGAAGCCGCGGGTGCTGGAGACTCCTCCGGTGGTCGCGGCATTGGCGGCCGTGCCGGTGACGTCGGTGCTGCTGCGCTGCACGCCGTTGATGCCGACGAGCCGCAGGATGCGCCCGTTGTCGCCCAGGATCACGTCGGCGTCGTGCGCATGCGCGCCGCTGGCGTTGACGATCAGGTCGTCCACAGATGAGCCGGTCGTGCGGGCCCGGGCCGCTTCGCCGATATCACCGCGGGTGATGTCGGTCCCGGCGCCGCCGAAGATGATGTCGCTGCCGTCGGGGCGTTTCGTCGCCAGCGTCAACGCAAACAGGTCGGAGCTGCCGCCGATGATGTCGTCCTGGCCGTAGTTGCCGAAGATGACGTCGCCGCCGCCGTTGCCTTCGATGTAGTCGTCGGCGTCGGTCGTGGCTTCGTACGAGGCCACCACCGTGAGGTCGCCGACGCCTTCAAGCCCCGTCGGCGCGCTGCGACTGGCGCCGTAGGCCGTGGGGGAGCCGGCAAATTCATATTGCACGCCCGGTGTCGCCGGGTTGACGTCGTTAGTGCGCGGGTCGGTGCCGATCTTGCCGTCACCCTGGATCGTGTCGTTGCCGAGCTGGCCGAAGATTTCGTCTTCACCGCCGCCGCCGGCGATGTAGTCCTCGCCCCAGAAGCGGGTCGATGCGGCGCCGGGCAGTGGCGCGGCCTGAAGCTGGATCGTATCGTCGTGGTCGAGCAGCTCGATGTGGTACTCGCGGTACACCGGGTTCGCATTGCCCGGCAGGTTGCCACGCGGGTCGGCGAACGCGGGGTAGAGCGTGCCGAACGCGCCCAGCCCCATGACCAGCGCCGCGCCGTCATTGACACCCGGCACCACGCCGTAGATGGCGGTGCCGATCAGCGCACGCATGCGCGGGTCGAGGTTGTCGGGGCGGTAGCAGATCTCGGCGTTGTCGCCGGCGATCGCATCGTGGCCCAGGCCGCCGTCGATGCGGTCGCGGCCGTCGAGTGCACTGGCGACGTTGCTGCCACCGATCAGGATGTCGTCATCGTTGCCGCCATACAGCACGTCATCGCCCTGCTGGCCGAGGATCACGTCCATGCCGTCCTGGCCGTAGATCAGGTCGTTGCCCGAGCCGGTGTTGGTGTCGAAGTTGATGGCCTCGAAGTGCACCGTGCTCAAGCCCGGGTAGCGGCCGAGGAATTCCTCGCAGATCGGCGGCAGGCTGATCTCGGGGATCAGCGGCCCGCCTTCGCAACGCACCTTGCCCTGGTCGCCGAAGACGAGATCGCTGCCGGCGCCGGCATAGATCTCGTCGTTGCCGCCGCCGCCGAAGAGGATGTCGTTGAAGCGGCTGCCGGTGATGACGTCGTTGCCGCTGTCTACGTCGAGGAAGCCGATCGTCTCGATCTCGCAGATCGTGAACTCGTGCACCGAGAACGGTGTTGCCAAAAAGTCGGTGTCGTCGGCAGTGATCTTGGCGTTGTCGCCGATGGCGATGTTGTTGCCGTCGCCGGTACCGATGACATCGTCGCCAGTGCCGGCGAGCACGATGTCGTTGCGATCGCCGGTGGTGATCACGTCGACGCCGCCGAAGCGTGTGGCGGCGGCAATCGACCAGATGCGGTCGATATCTTTGCTGCGCACCGGGTTGGCAGCCAGCGGCTGGGCGATTTCCTCGGCCAGATAGTCGATCAGGCCGTGGTCGCCGAAGACGATATTGTTGCCGTCGGCCGCGGCCGCGGCTGCATACGCGGCGGCATAGCCGGGCGCCGTCGGCACGAGGCCGTTGGCGAAGCTGTTGATCGTGACGAGGTCGCCGCCACCGCCGACGATGATGTCGCGGCCGATGCCGGTGGTGATGGTGTCGCTGCCGTTGCCAAACTCGTTGGCGCCGCCGTTGACCGTGCCCCAGTCGATCGACGTGACGAGGCCCAGCACCTGGACCTGGTAGTCGTCGTCGGTCTTGCTGGCGACCGGGTCGCCGATCGGGCGATTCGCAAATTCAGCCACGCCTGAGTCGACACCGCGGATGCGGCCGTGATCGCCGAAGACGATGTTCTGGCCGGCGCCGGCATTGATTTCGTCGCCGCCCTGGCCGCCGAAGATGATGTCGTCGGAGCCGTCGTCGGTGATGATGTCGCGCTTGCCCGCCACCGTGACGGTGTCGATGCTTTCGACCAAATCGAGCGTGACCAGACCGGCCAGGCCGGTCTCGACGGTGCCGAAGTAGTCGGGCCCGAGGTAGCTCATGTGTCCCTGGTCGCCGAAGATGACATCCGAGCCGGCGTCGCCGCCGATCGTGTCGGTGCCGTTGCCACCAAAGATGCGGTCACGGCCCTGGTTGCCGAAGATGCTGTCGTCGGCGCCGTTGCTCGGCACCAGGCTGCGGATGTCCTGCACGTAGTTGGTCGTCAGCAGTTTGTCAGTGGGCAGCAGGCTCGGCAGCGGCGGCACGGTCGGGCCGGTCGCGGCTTCGAGCGCGGCCAGCGCGCCGGACGCGCCGGCAAAGACCCGCCCGCGCGGCACGTCCTGCGTCACCACGCCATGGTCGCCGAAGATGATGTCGGCGTACTGCGCTTCGACCGATGTGCCCACGGTCACGGTGCCACTGCCTTCACCGAACAGCGCATCGCTGCCGGCAAGCATCAGGTCGCGCACCGGCGACGGGTACGGCTCGATCGTGGTGCCGTTGTTGATGAAGCGGATCAGCGCGCTGTTCAGCGATGGCGCCGGGCTCGTGTTGCTGGTGTTGATGTTCAGCGTGCGGGTCAGGATGTCGACGTTGACACCCGAGTCGCCGTAGATCTGGTCGGCACCACGCAGACCGCGGATTTCGTCGTTGCCCGAACCTCCGGCCAGGAAGTCACCCGCCTGGCTGCCGATGATCAGGTCGTCGCGCGCGCCGCCGTATGCGGTGAAGCCGACGCTGGGCAGCATGTTGTCGGCCAACGCGGCGAACAGCGCGCTTGCATTGATGGTGTCGTTGCCGGCGTAGGTGTACGGGTTGGCGAGCGGGAAGACCCACTCGTCGTCCTCGTTGTCGCCATCGGACAATTGCGTGAAGGGGTTGAACGGCTTTTCGCCGAACTCGTAGCCCAGCACATCGCCCGGGCGGCCGCTGTACCAGACCCCATCCTGCGAGGTGTCGCCATAGACGACGAGCGGCGAATTCGGGCCCGCGCCGCCAGTCACCGTGATGTTGTCACCGCCGACCCGAACGCCGCTGACACCAGCGGCCGTGGTATCGACCACCTGGACCGTACGCAGCGCGGTGCTGGACACAACGGCGCTGCCGCTGAGCAGCAGCCTGCCGCCGGTGCCCCAACCGGCAAAGGCATCCGACGGCGCGCCGGCCGCGTTGGCATAGCCGGTGATCGTGCGCGCCACAGCCTCGCCCGAGACCAGCACCTGCTGGCCGACGACAAAACCCTCTGCCGCCCAGCCCAGGCCGTCCAGCCGCGACAGTGAGGTGCCGTCGAAGACCATCGAGCCGCGCAGGTCGAGCAGCGCGTTGCCGCCGCCGTGCACCACCGTCAGGCCGCCGTGGCGGCCGAAGAGCGACATCTGCAACGTCATGCTGCCCGTCACCGGCAGCGCCGCGCCTGCCAGCGTGGCGGTCAGGCCATTCGCCGAGAGGCCGGTCAAGCGCCAGCTGCCCTGCACACCCGCGCCTTGGAGCTGCACCTGGTGGCCGACGATGAAGCCGTCGGTGGCCCACGAACCGCTGGCGCGTGTGAGCGTGCCGCCCGTGGCGCGGGGCGCCACGACGACGCTGCCGGTGCGAAACACCGGCGCGTCGTTGGCGATGATCTTGCGCACCGCGGTGGTATTGGTCAGCGTCGCGCCGTTGAGCACCAGCACGCTGTTGTCATTCGGGTCGGCCGTCGCGTCGTTGATCGCGCTCACGGTCCAGTTGCCCACCAGCCCTTCGATCGTCACCGTCTGGCCGACCAGGAAGCCCTGCGCCTTCCAGTCGAAGCCAGCGCGGCTGACAGTGCCACCGCCGGCCGCAGCATTGAAGCTGAAGCTGTTCTGCGCCGACACCGCCGGCGCCGGGTCGAGCGTGCCGCTGATCGTGAGGCCGTCATTGCCCTCACCGAGCAGCAGGTTCACGACCTCGATCGTGCTCTGGCCGGGATCGGTGGCGAACCCGCTGGCGCCAAGGTTGATCTTGCCGAAGCTGATGCCGCCCGGCACCGTGAACGGCTCGCCGGTGCTGCCGGTGTTGGTGAGCGTGCGGTCCGCGGCCATGCCGAAGCCGCGCAGCGTGGTCGCGCTCATCGTGCCATTGCGGTCTTGCTGGCTCGAATCGTTGAAGATGTTGAGTACGTCGATCTGCTGCGATTCAGGAATCTGCGCGCCAATGGCGAGCAGGTAGCCGTCGCGCTCGCCCGGCAGCTTGACGCCGTTGCTCAGCGAACGATCCGCGCCAGTGACACCACCTTCGACGGCGAGCGCGCCGTGCAGCTTGGACAGCAGGTGCGTCGAAACCGGGAACTCCTTGACGCCGGTGCGGGTGATCGGCACGTCGAAGAGCGTGTCGGCGACCAGCACCACGTTCTGGGTCTGGTACCAGTTGACGGCGGTGAACGTCGCCACCGCCGCGATGCGCGTGACCTTGACGTTGAGCGTGCCGGTCAGCCACGCCGGCAGCGCGCCTGCGGCCGTGAACTCGATCTTCTCGTCGTGGCCGGAGTTGTTGCCGCGGATGATGGCGATTTTGAAGTCGGCAAACTGCGCCGGGTTGGCGGCATTGGTGACGCGGATGCGCTGGCCTTCGATGAAGCCGTCTGCGAGCCAGCCCGAGAGGTCGGTGCGCGCGATCTGGCGCAGGCCTGAGTTGACGCCGACGCTGCCTTCGTACAGCCCTTCGCGGGTGAGGTCGCTCAACACCACGCCGCTGGCCACGGTCGCCGGCGCGGCGGCAAAGGCCGCCGTCAACGTGAGCGCCGTGTGGCTCAGGCTCTGCACGTAATAGTCACCGTCGAAGCCGGCACCGGCACCGCCGATGCGCAGGAACTGCCCGGCGCTGAAGCCGTCGTCGATGAAGCTGCCCAGGTCGGCCCCCACGCCGCGCGTGAGCGTGCCCTTGGCGGCAACATTGTTGAAAGCAATGCCGCCGTTGAAGAGTTGCGACGGCCGGTAGCCGCCGATTGCCTGAAGCGTCACTGGCGCGCCGCCGATGCTGACGACATCGGCCTGGCCGTCGGTGACCACCGCGACATGCACGTTGGCGGTGGGCTGGCGGGTGAGACGGATCGAGTAGTTGTCGGTGGTGCCGTTCAGGTCGAGCTGGGTGCCATCGCCGGTTTGCTGCACCACCAGGCCGGCGGTCTCGTTGTCGATGACTTCGACCTCAAGCAGCCCTTCGCCCGAGCGCAGGTTGGGGAACAGGTAGGCGGCATCGGTCGTCGCTGCGCCGCGCTCGAACGAAATGACCACGCTGCCCGGGTCTTCACGCCGGAAATCGTCGCGCGCTTCGATGCCCACCCGCACCGGGGTCGCCCAGTTGATGTCATTGAAGGTGATCGTGCGTGCCGCGAGATTGAAGCGCGTGTCGGCGGCATCGAGCTTGAGCAACTTGAGCTGCTGGTCGCCATCGACACCCAGGTTGACTTGCACAACCACGGTGGTGCCGAGCGCTGGCTTCTTGGCCAGCTGCACCAGCACCTCGTCGGCGAGCTGGGTGACGGCATCGCCCTCGATGACCAGCGTGCGCCCGTCTTCGACTGTCGTGCCTGCCACCACTTGGGTGACGTAGACACCCGGGGTGTCGTTGTCGCGCAGCGCGACCTCGACGTTTTTCACATCGGCGCCGTCGAAGCGCGTGTCGCTGGAGATCACGCTGTGCTGGGTGACGACGACGCGGTCGCCTTCGGAGCGCAGGTCGTCGGGGGCGTAGACATAGACCGTCTGCGGCGCTTGCCAGTTGAACTCGTCGAACTTCAACACCACCGAGCGGTCGTTGACCACCGTCGGCACGCCGTCGATCGTGACGGTGTGCTGGAACTGCCCCGGCGTCGGTGCCGTCAGGCTGGCCGACTTGGCTAGCCAGATCGAATCGCCGTTGCCGCTGGCCAAGTTGCCCGGGTTGTTGAACTCGTTATCTTCTTCTTCCTGCGGCGAGCGCGCTGCAGAGACGGTGACGTACACGACGCTGCCGAGCACCGGCATCACCGCCAGGTGCACGGTGTAGCTGTCGGCCGCCACCGGCCCGCCTTCGCGCACCGCCGTCAACCCGTTGCTTTCGGTGATGACGACGATGCCTTCGTCGCCGTTGGCGACGTTGTAGTCCAGGCCGTCGGCGAGCAGGCCGTCGTATTGCGCGTCGCCCGAGGTCACCAGGTGGTTGAGCGCGCCGCCCGAGCCTTCAAGTTCGCGCGTGACGATATCTTCGGTCACGTCGCCGGTGACATTGATGGTGTCGCTGCCCAGCCCGCCAATGACGCGGTAGGCCACGCCGTAGGCGGTGGACTGGACGAAAAATTCGTCATCGCCTTCGAGGCCGTCGACCTCGACCACCTCGACCGTGGTGTAGCGCACGTTCAGGCCGCCGCCGAAGATGCCCTTGTCGGTGATGACGATGTCGTCGGCAAACTCGGTGCCGAGGATGACCACCTTGTCGAAGCCGGTGCCGCCGTCGATGGAGACCGGCGCATTGACGTTGTACTGCACCTCGTCGTCGCCGCCGCCGGTGCGGATGTCGAGCGGTCGCAAGGTCGAGAAGGCGCTGCCGATTTTCGGGATCGCCACACCTTGGCTGTCGGTGACGAGGATGTCGTCAACCCAGGTCGCGGTCAGGTTGGCATCGGCGGCGTTGATCACCAGATCGCCGTTGTTATCAACGGTTGGCGCGGTGATGTCCAGCGCATTCTTCAGGCCATCACCGTTGGCGTCGGTATCAACCACTGCGGCGATGGCAAACGAGCGCACGACGAAGGTGTCGTCGTTGTCGTCGCCTTCGAGGCGCAGTTCGGCCTGGTTGGAGAAGACCGTGAACTGGTCGTCGCCGGTGCCGCCGTGCACGACCATCGGCGCACCGATGCCCGGGCTGAGCCAGCCGCGGGTGGTGGCGACGAGATCGGGGAAGACGTCCTGCGCGAGCAGCGCGCCTTCGGTGGGCAGGTCGTTGCGCTTGTTGCCAAAAACCTGGCCGATGCGGAAGTTGTCTTCGCCCGCGCCGCCGTCGAGCGTGACGGTCACCGTCGTATCGTCGCTGGCGAAATAGTCGTTGCCGCCGCGCCCGAAGACACTCAGGCGCCCGTTCAACGCGCTGTCGTAATTGACACGCTGGACTTCGAGCGACGCGTTGGTGTTCTCGTTGACATCGAGATAGGTGTTCACGTCGCCATGCAGCATGGCCACATAACCCGGCCGGTCGGCGGTTTCGTTGGGCAGCGACTGCGCGGCGCGCAGCAGGAAGATATCGTCGGCCGCAAGGCCGCCGTCGGTGGTGTCGTGGCCGAAGATGGCGAGGGTATCGACGCCGTCGTCCTGCACGCCGGTATCGAGCACGTTGACGACGTAGTTGCGCTCGTCGCCCTGGCTGCCGAGGGTGTAGACCTGGTAGGCGTCGGTGCCGGCCTGGCCGTCCAGCGTGAGCGTGTGCTGCGCTGCGAAGACCTTGCGCGGGCCGGTGGTGGCCGCGGCGTCCTGCAGGAAATACACCCGCATCAGGTCTTCGCCGTCGGCGAGCAGCGACTCGGCGTTCTGGCTGCCGTGCACCCGCGTCTTGGCGCCGATGAAGATGTAGCCGGCGTCGCCCCACTCGTCGCCGCCGCCGATGCCCGACGCGTCGCCGAAGTCAATCGTGTCGCTGTCGGTGTGGCCCCAGATATTGGTCAGATGCGTCGGCGCGGCGGCGCTCGGCAGATAGCTGCCGACAGTAGCGCCGCTGAGCGAGTTGCCCGCTGTCACCACGGCGCCCGCGACCAGCTTGCCGCGCAGCACCATGTTTGTGCCGTGGCCGTCGCCGGGCACGCTGACGGTGTCGGCGTCAATGTCGTTGTTCGAGACATCGCCAAAGATGTCGATCGTGGTCGCGGCGACGATCTCGCTGTTGGAATCGAGCGATACGTCGTCGCCTGCACGCACCGTCACGCTGCCGAGTTCGGCGAAGACCTGGCCGTGCAGGATGTCGCGCGGCGCGTCGGGGTCGTTGCCCGGCGCGGTGGTGGCATCTTCGGCAAAACGTGCCGAACCCATGCGCAGCAGCACGAAGTCTTCGTCCAGATCGGCAGACTCGCGCACCGTCAGCAGAATGTTGCCGGTATACGCATGCGCCAGCACCAGGCGCAGGTCGGCATCGGTTTCGGTCAGGAAGATATTGACCTGCGCTTCGGCGCCGACATCGCCGCTGCCCACGGCCGAGCCGCGGCGCGAGTCGATCTCGAATTCATTGCCGGCGCTGCCGATCGACGCG
>JANOKR010000231.1:0-7733 GCA_031419315.1 Betaproteobacteria bacterium | reverse complement strand
CCGGTCTGGATGTCACGCAGGATCGCGCGCATCGTCTCCTTGGTCTGCGCGTTGACGACCCGCGGGCCGCTGACGTACTCGCCGTATTCGGCGTTGTTCGAGATCGAGTAGTTCATATTCGCGATGCCACCTTCGTAGATCAGGTCGACGATCAGCTTGAGCTCGTGCAGGCATTCGAAATACGCCATTTCGGGCGCGTAGCCTGCCTCGACCAGGGTTTCGAAGCCGGCCTTGATCAACTCCACCGCGCCGCCGCAGAGCACGACTTGCTCGCCGAAGAGATCGGTCTCGGTCTCTTCACGGAAATTGGTCTCGATGACACCGGCCTTGCCACCGCCGTTGGCCGCGGCGTAGCTCAGCGCCAGGTCACGCGCCTTGCCGCTCTTGTCGGCATGCACCGCGATCAGGTGCGGCACACCGCCACCGCGGGCGTAGGTGTCGCGCACGGTGTGGCCGGGGGCCTTGGGCGCGACCATCCAGACGTCGAGATCGGCGCGCGGCACGACCTGGCCGTAGTGAACGTTGAAGCCATGCGCGAACGCGAGCGACGCGCCTTGCGGAATATTCGGCTCGATGTCTTCGCGGTAGACGGTGGCGATCTGCTCGTCGGGCAGCAGGACCATCACGACGTCGGCTTCTTTCACCGCATCGGCGACCTCGCGCACCTTCAGCCCGGCCTTCTCGGCCTTGGCCCAGGACGCGCCACTGCGGCGCAGGCCGACCGTGACCTTGACGCCGCTGTCGTTGAGGTTCTGCGCGTGCGCATGGCCCTGCGAGCCGTAACCGACGATGGTGACGTTTTTGCCCTTGATCAGGCTCAGGTCGGCGTCTTTGTCGTAGTAGACCTTCATGATTTCTTTTCTCCTGTTGAACGGAATGGGACGGAATGGAATTGAATGGCTGAGCGGGGTCAAACACGCAGGATGCGCTCGCCGCGCCCGACGCCGCTGGCCCCGGTGCGCACGGTTTCGAGAATCGCTGCGCGGTCGACGGCGACGAGAAAGGCATCGAGCTTGGCGGAGTCGCCGGTGAGCTCGATCGTGTAGCTTTTTTCGGTGACGTCGATGATGCGGCCGCGGAAGATTTCCGCCATGCGCTGCATCTCGTCGCGCTCCTTGCCCACCGCACGCAGCTTGATCAGCATCAGCTCGCGCTCGATGAAGCTGCCTTCGGTGAGGTCAACGACCTTGACGACCTCGATCAGCCGGTTCAGGTGTTTGGTGATCTGCTCGATGACTTCGTCCGAGCCGGTGGTGACGATCGTCATGCGTGACAACGAAGCGTCTTCGGTCGGCGCGACGGTCAGGCTTTCGATGTTGTAGCCGCGGGCAGAAAACAGCCCGACCACACGCGAGAGTGCACCGGGCTCGTTTTCGAGCAACACGGCAATGATGTGTTTCATATTCACCTCGGCGGCTCTTCAGGTTGCAAGCCGGTAAGCCGGCAACCCTTGGCAGCGCAGATTGGATGTCGATCGGATGGTCGTGTGTTGCCGCTGGTCTTGCCGCTGGTCTTGCCACTGTTTGTGGCGCCCTTGCCGCCGGGGCCCGGGCCACGTCGCGGTAACGACGCGCCCGGCCACGGCCTTCAGCGCGTCACAGGTCTTCCGACCCCAGCAGCATCTCTGAAATGCCCTTGCCCGCCTTGACCATCGGCCAGACGTTCTCAGTCGGGTCGGTGCGCACATCGATAAAAACGGTGCGGTCTTTCAGGCGCATCGCCTCGCGCAGCGCGGGCTCCACGTCGGCCGGTTTTTCGACCAGGATGCCGACATGGCCATACGCTTCGGCGAGCTTGACGAAGTCCGGCAAGGCGTCCATGTAGCTGTGCGAATAGCGCCCGCCATAGTCGATCTGCTGCCACTGCCGGACCATGCCGAGATAGCGGTTGTTCAGCGAGACGATCTTCACCGGCGTCTTGTATTGCAGGCAGGTCGAAAGCTCCTGGATGCACATCTGGATCGAGCCTTCGCCGGTGATGCAAAAGACATCCGACTCGGGCTTGGCCAGCTTGATGCCCATCGCGTAAGGCAGGCCGACACCCATCGTGCCCAGGCCGCCGGAGTTGATCCAGCGCCGCGGCTCGTCGAAGCCAAAATACTGCGCTGCCCACATCTGGTGCTGGCCGACATCGCTGGTGATGTAGGTGTCGCGGCCGCGGGTCAGCCGGTGCAGGGTCTCGACCACCATGTGCGGCTTGATGACTTCGCGGCTGTCGGTGTATTTGCGACAGTCACGCGCACGCCACTCGCCGATCTGGTGCCACCAGGCTTTCAAGGCCGCAGCGTCCGGCCTGGCCTGCGCGGCGCGAATCTGCGTGATCAGTTCCTGCAAGACATCTTTCACATCGCCGACGATCGGGATGTCCACGCGCACACGCTTGGAGATCGACGAGGGGTCGATATCGATGTGGATGATCTTGCGTTCGACCTGCGCGAAGTGTTTCGGGTTGCCGATCACGCGGTCGTCGAAACGCGCGCCGACCGCGAGCAGCACATCGCTGTGCTGCATCGTCATATTCGCTTCGTAGGTGCCGTGCATGCCGAGCATGCCCAGGAAGCGCGGGTCGGTGGCCGGCATCGCGCCCAGGCCCATCAGCGTATTGGTGCACGGGAAGCCGAGCAGGTCGACCAGCTCACGCAGCTCGGCCGATGCATTGCCCAGGATCACGCCGCCGCCGGTGTAGATGTACGGGCGCTGCGCCGACAGCAGCAGTTGCACCGCCTTGCGGATCTGCCCGCCATGGCCCTTGCGCACCGGGTTGTACGAGCGCATCTCGATCCGCTCGGGGTAGGCGAATGGCGTGGTCTTCTGCGACACGTCCTTCGGGATGTCGACCACCACAGGGCCCGGCCGGCCGCTGCGTGCGATATGAAAGGCCTTCTTCATCGTCAGCGCCAGGTCGGCGACATCCTTGACGAGGAAGTTGTGTTTGACGATCGGGCGCGTGATGCCGACGGTGTCACATTCCTGGAAAGCATCAAGCCCGATCGCCGGTGTCGGCACCTGGCCGGTGATGATGACCATCGGGATCGAGTCCATGTAGGCGGTGGCGATGCCGGTAACGGCATTCGTCACACCCGGCCCCGAGGTCACCAGCGCGACGCCAACGTTGCCCGTGGCCCGTGCATATCCGTCGGCGGCATGCACCGCGGCCTGTTCGTGCCGCACGAGCACATGCTCGATAGTGTCTTGCTTGTACAGCGCGTCGTAGATGTAGAGCACCGCACCACCGGGGTAGCCCCAGAGGTACTTGACACCTTCGGCCTGCAGGCAGCGCACCAGGATCTCTGACCCGTTGGGGTCGGCAGCGGGTGCGTCGGGAGAATTCGGCGAGAGGGGGTTTTGCGGCTGTGCCAAGGCGGCACGCTTGACTTCTGCGGCGGTAATTTCCATATCTAACCTTTGTGAATTTCTCTGACGAAAAACCATCGGTGTACCTCCATCGCACCCTCGTGAGGCGGCTTCGGTACCTGCGGGATCAAAATCGCCGCCCACCGCGGTCGGGGGGTCGGCCAAAGACCAGAATCGCTTTGTTGCGAAGCAGCATTATTGCATCGCTTTCCAACCCGGCGCCAACCGGCGGCGCTGCTCGAGGCACCGTGACGGGGCGATGACATAATCATCTGCATCCCGAGTCGGGTGCGCCGCGCACCTCAACGAGCCCAAATAAGAGCGTTGGCCACCGAGCAAGAACTGTCGAGCTTCCTCAAGAGCGTCGAGAAGCGTGCATTCAAGCGCACCGCCTTCACCGTTCGAGATGACGACGCCGCGCTGGACATCGTGCAGGATTCGATGATCCGCTTGGCCGAGCGCTACGCCGACCGGCCGCCTAACGAGTTGCCGCTGATCTTCCAGCGCATCCTGTCCAACGCCACAATGGACTGGTTTCGGCGCCAGAAGGTGCGCAATGCGCTGATCTCGAACCTGTCGGACTTCGAGTCGCCAGGCGACGATTCCGACTTCGACCTGCTCGAACTGCTGTCGTCGACAGAAAGTTCGCTGGGCACCGAAAGTGCGTCGGATGCCGTTTCGCGGGCACAGATCCTGCGACTTATCGACGCCGCCGTGGGCGAGCTGCCCGGGCGTCAACGGGAAGCCTTCCTGCTGCGTTACTGGGAAGAGTTTGATGTCGCCGAGACAGCGCAGGCCATGGGTTGCTCAGAAGGCAGTGTCAAGACACACTGTTCCCGTGCCGTGCATGCGCTGGCCAAGGCCATGAAAGTCAAAGGAATTTCACTGTGACCGCCGAGAACCGCAGCCCCCGCCCAGCAAATGTCGAGGCCGCCGAAGCCCGCTTTGCGAAGCGCGTCGCGGCCGGCCTCAGCGCGCATCATGCGACCCTGCCGCACGATATCGAGCAGCGCCTGCGCGTCGCGCGCGAGCAAGCCTTGCAGCGTGCCCGCCATGCCCGCGCTGCGGTGGCCGCGCCCGTCGTGCTGGCTCAACGCGGCGGGGCGCTGGCCTTTGGCGGCTCGCCTTGGTGGTTGCGTCTGGCGTCGATGGCGCCCATCGCAGTGCTCTTTGTCGGCCTCGTCCTGATCGATCGCCTCAACAGCGAGCAGCAAATCCTCGCAGCCGCCGAAATCGACGCGGTCCTGCTGGCTGACGACCTGCCGCCGGCAGCCTACACCGACCCCGGCTTCGGCGAGTTTGTCAAACAGCCGCTGCCGTGAACCGGGCTAGTCGAATCCAGCGGCTGCAGCGCTTGGAAGTTGCTGCTGTCGTCGCAATGACCGTGCTGGCCACGGCGGCCTTGACCGCCCAGCCGGTGCGCGCGCAAACAACCGTTGCTGCGGCTCCCGTTGTGGCCGAGCGAGGCCCGCGCTGGCAAAACCTCACCGCCGCGCAGCGCATCGCGCTGACGCCGTTGCAGCGCGATTGGACGTCAATCGACCCGGCGCGCAAACAGAAGTGGATCGAGGTCGCGTCGGTCTTCCAGACGATGAGCGCGGCAGAGCGCGAGCGTGTCCAACAACGCATGAACGACTGGGCGCGAATGACGCCGGCCGAGCGGGGCCACGCGCGGTTGCAGTTCCAGGAAACCCGCCAGTTGCCGGCGCAGGATCGCCAGGCGCGCTGGGACGCCTACCAGGCCCTGGGTGACGATGAGCGCAAGCGGCTTGCGGCCAAAGCCAACCCGGCACCGCTGACCCCGCGCGCCGCGGCATCCGCGGCCGCCCTGTCGGCAGCCGTTCGTGCGCCCGAAGGTGCCGGTAAGCGCAACGTCATCGCCAACGTGCCGCCGCCGGCCAGCGTGAGCAAGCCCGTCGCGCCGACCGTCGTGCAGGCGCGTCCGGGTGCGACCACGACGCTGGTGTCGAAGCCGGCGCAGCCACCGGCACACCATCAGCCCGGGCTGCCAAAAATCGCCGCGACGCGCGGTTTTGTCGACCCGACAACACTGCTGCCCAAACGCGGCCCGCAGGGCGCGGCAATTGCCGCCGCCCCGGCCGCCTCGGGCAACACCACCGGTCGGCCGTGACGGCAGCGCAGTCGCCCGCGGTGCAAGTCGCATCGGGGCGGGTCAGCATGGTCGCGCCCGGCCTGGTGCGGCGGATGGCCTGTTTTGTCTACGAAGGCACGCTGCTTTTTGGCGTCGTCATGATCGCGGCCTACTTGTTTTCAAGCCTGACGCAGCAGCGCCACGCGCTGCGTGGGCAACACGCCCTGCAGGCGTTTTTGTTCGTTGTGCTCGGCATCTACTTTGTCTTTTTCTGGAGCCGCGGCGGCCAGACGGTGGCCATGAAAACCTGGCATATCCGCCTCGTCAGCGCCAGTGGCGGCGCGGTGCCGCAAGGGCGCGCGCTGGCGCGATATGTCACCGCCTGGTTGTGGTTCTTGCCGGCGCTGGCTGCGGTGCAATGGTCCGGCCTCAAAGGTGGTGCAACGATTTTTGCGTTCACGATGACCGGCGTGGTGGCTTACGCGGCGCTGGTGTGGCTGCATCCACAGCGCCAGTTTTGGCACGACGCGTTGTGTGGCACGCGGCTCGTCGACAGCCGCCAGCCGACGCCGCAGGCTTGACCGGACGCTCCTCCCTGGGCCCGATCGAGACGATCGCTCGGGCAGAATCGGCACCATGAGCAACCCCCACAAGGGCCGCACCGGCATCGACCGCGTGGTGCATGCGACCCGCTATTCGGCCACTGGCCTGGCCGCTGCGTATCGGCATGAAAGTGCATTTCGGCAGGAGTGCTGGCTCGCCTCGGTGATGTTGCCACTGTCGGTGTGGCTCGGCGGCAATTGGGTCGAAACCGCCCTGCTTGCCGGCTCGGTGGTGCTGGTCTTGATCGTCGAGTTGCTCAACTCGGGCATCGAGGCCGCGATCGACAGAATCTCTTTCGAGTTGCACGACCTCAGCAAACGGGCCAAGGACTTTGGCAGTGCGGCCGTGTCTTTGTCGCTGCTGACCTGCGCGTCGATCTGGGTCGCCGCGCTCTGGACGAGGTTTGTGCCGTGAACCAGACCGTGCCTTTTTCGCTCTGCGTCTACTGCGGCTCACGCCATGGCGAGCATGCCGACTACACCGCCGCTGCGGTTGCTGTGGGCACCGAGATCGGCCGGCGTGGCTGGCAGCTGGTTTACGGTGGTGGCGTCGTCGGCCTGATGGGCGTGGTGGCTGACGCTGCGATGGCCGCCGGCGGGCGGGTCGTCGGCGTCATCCCGCGCTCGCTGATGGAGCGCGAGGTCGGTCATCGCGGCCTGCACGAGTTGCATGTCGTCGAGACGATGCACGAGCGCAAGCAGTTGATGGCCGAGCGCTCAAGCGCTTTCATCGCGCTGCCCGGCGGCATCGGCACCTTTGACGAGTTGTTCGAGATCTGGACCTGGCGCCAGCTTGGTTACCACGATCAGCCGCTCGGCCTGCTCAATGTCCGGGGTTACTACGATCCGCTGCTGGCCTTCTTGCAGCAAACCGTCGACGCTGGTTTTCTTTCAGCCCAGACCCACGCGCTGTTGCAGACCGGCACCGACGCGGCGGCACTGCTCGACCGGCTCTATGCGCTCGCCGGCCAGGCTGGCGGCACCGAAGACTTCACGAAGGTTTGAAGCCTCAGGGCCTCGCAGGCTCAGACCGCAGCTTCGTCGGTCTCGCCAGTGCGGATGCGCACCACTTGTTCGACCGGCGTCACGAAGATCTTGCCGTCGCCGATCTTGCCGGTCTTGGCGGCCTTGACGATGGCTTCGATGCAGCGGTCGACGTCGACATCCTTGACCACCACCTCGACCTTGACCTTGGGCAAAAAGTCGACCACATACTCGGCGCCGCGATAGAGCTCGGTGTGGCCCTTCTGGCGACCAAACCCTTTGACCTCAGTCACGGTCAGGCCGGACACGCCAACGTCGGCAAGCGCCTCGCGCACTTCTTCGAGCTTGAACGGCTTGATGATGGCGGTGATCTGTTTCATCGCGGGCTCCGAAGTATCGTTGGCAGAGTCGTTGACCGAGGCAAGGCCAACATCGTTGGCGCAGATTTAAGCACGGAACTTTGACGTGATGGGATAGCGCCAGTCGCGGCCAAAAGCGCGGTGCGTGATGCGGATGCCCACCGGTGCCTGGCGCCGTTTGTATTCGTTGATCTTGATCAGGTGCGTCACCCGCTCGACATCGGCGCGGGCAAAACCAGCCGCGACGATAGCCTCGACACTTTGGTCTTCTTCCATATAGCGCGCCAGGATCGCATCGAGCACGGCATAAGGCGGCAGGCTGTCCTGGTCGGTCTGGTCGGGG
>JANOKR010000230.1:0-3907 GCA_031419315.1 Betaproteobacteria bacterium | reverse complement strand
GTTGCCTTCCACGGGGCCGGCGCCGTGGGGCTGTGGGTTGTGTTTGCCGGGGCCTTGGTCCCCGGCGGGGCCGCGCCGCGCGCCCCCCACGCCGATGGTGTCGGCGATGCCACAGTGCTGCACGCCGATGGCCTTCATCAGGCGCACGACATGTTCGACCTCGTCGGCGCTGACCTCGCCTTGGTAGGGGCAGCCGAGCGCACACGAGACCGCGCCGCGGACCTTGATGCCGGCGGCCAGCGCCGCGGCAACCACCGGGCGAAAACGCTCGATGCTTTCTTCGATGCCGCAGTTGATATTGCGCTGGCTGAAAGCTTCGGTGGCGGCGCCGAAGACGACGATCTCGTCGGGCCGGCCGATGAGCGCGGCCTGCAACCCCTGGAGGTTGGGCGTGAGCACCGAGTGGCGCACGCCGGCAGGCCGCGGGATGCCAGCCATCACCGCGGCGTTGTCGGCCATCTGCGGCACCCACTTCGGGCTGACATAGCTGGTGACCTCGATCTCGCGGCAGCCGGCGGCCTGCAGGCGTTGCACGAGGTCGATCTTGGTCGCAGCCAGCACCGGTGCGGCTTCGTTCTGCAAGCCGTCGCGCGGGCCGACTTCAACAATCGTGACCTGCTTTGGAAGCATCGTTCCTATACCTCAGGCTCGTTTATCAAGGGGATGGTGCAACAGAATCCGATGCGCACAATAGTCACAACACTCTGCACTGCCCATGAATCATCAACACCGGCTGCAACTGGCCAACCGGATCCACCTGCAGCTGACCCGTGACCTCGGCCACGGTATCGACGTGCAACGCCTGCTCGCCGACGTGCGTTATGCACGCGACGTGCTGCTGGTCTGCGACGCGCTGACCGCCAGCGACCTGCCGGCATTGTCGGCGCAATTCCGCCAGGCCGAGCCGAGCGGCGCCGCAACGCCGGCCGCGTCGTGGGCCCAGGACAGCCGCGTTTTTGCGCCGTCTCGGCCTGCACCCGACAGCCAGCTCGACATCGACCTCAGCGACTTTGATCCGCCGTCGCGTGCCGCCAAAAAACCGCGCGCCTGGGATCTCGCCGCGCGCTGGTTCAGCGGCCGCTGAAACGCGGCGTTTTTTCACACCGGCTCCAGGCGCAGCAGTTCGCTGCCTTCGGCAACCTGGTCGCCGGCAGCACAGAGCAGTTCGGCAACAACGCCGTCACGCGGCGCGGTGATCGTGTGCTCCATCTTCATGGCTTCCATCACCGCCAGCGCCTGGCCGCGCTGGACGCGGTCGCCACGCCGGGCGCTGATCGAGACCACCTTGCCGGGCATTGGCGCGGCCAGCCCGGCCGGGCCTTCAGCGCCGTCACCGGCATGCGCGATGAGGTCAAATTCTCCGACCACGGCGCTGCCCGCGGCGCCGAACACCGCGACCCGATCGCCGACGCGGTAGACCACCAGGCGGTGCCTCTCGCCGGCCAGTGTGAGGTCAAAAATATCGTCGCCCAAAGGCTTGGAGTCGAGCGTGTAACGCTGCCCGGCCAGCGCCATCACCGTGGCGCCATCGTGCAAGCGTTCGACGCTGACGGCGTGATGGACGCCGCCAGCATCGATGTCAAAGCGGCGCTGCGCGCTGCCATACAGGCGCCAGCCGTCACGGCGGCTCCAGGGGTCGCGCCGGTCGGCGTCTTGCAGTTTGGCTTCGTCGGCCAGGGCCTGCGCGACGACCCCGGCGGCGACCAGCGGCAGCGGCAAACCCGGCGCTTCGAACAATGCCGCGTGCTCGCGTTCGATGAGCGCGGTGTCGAGGTCGGCGCTGCTGAAGGCCGTCGTGTTGATAACGCGGCGCAAGAACGCGACGTTGGTCTGCAAGCCCACGATGTACGTGCTGCGCAACGCGGCGTCCAGCCGCGCCAGCGCCTGCGCGCGGTCTTCGCCCCAGACGATGAGCTTGGCGATCATCGAGTCGTAGTGCGGGCTGATCGTGTCGCCTTCAACGAAGCCGGTATCGACCCGCGGCAGGCTGTCGCTGCGCTCGAAAGCCACATGCGCCGGCCAGCGTGCGACATGCAAGGTGCCGGTGGCGGGCATGAAGTTGGCGTCGGGATTTTCGGCACAGATGCGCGCTTCGATCGCGTGGCCGCGCATCGTCAACTGCGCCTGCGTGGCCGGCAGCGGCTCGCCGCTGGCGACACGCAACTGCCATTCGACAAGGTCATGCCCGGTGATCGCTTCGGTGACCGGATGTTCGACTTGCAGGCGCGTATTCATCTCCATGAAATAAAAGCGCCCATCCTGCTCGGTGATGAACTCGACCGTGCCGGCACCGACATAACCCACCGCCTGCGCCGCGGCGACCGCCGCCGCACCCATTTGCGCCCGGCGCTCCGGTGTCATGCCTGGTGCGGGCGCTTCTTCGAGCACCTTCTGGTGCCGGCGCTGCACCGAGCAGTCGCGCTCGAAGAGGTAGACCGCGTTGCCGTGGCTGTCGGCAAAGACCTGGATCTCGATATGCCGCGGCCGCGTGACGTAACGCTCGACGAGCACATGGTCGTCGCCAAAACTGGCCTTGGCTTCGCGCTGGCAGCTCAACAACGCGGCCGCAAAATCGGCCGCCCGATCAACCCGGCGCATGCCCTTGCCGCCGCCGCCTGCGCTGGCCTTGATCAGCACCGGGTAGCCGATGTCGCCCGCTTCGCGCGCCAGCATCGCAGCGTCGTTGTCGCGGCCGTGGTACCCGGGCACCAGCGGCACGCCGGCTTTTCCCATCAGCGTCTTGGCAGCAGACTTGCTGCCCATATCGCGGATCGCCGCGGCCGGCGGGCCGATGAAAACGATGCCGGCCGCAGCGCAAGCGTTGGCAAAGGCCTCGTTCTCGGACAAGAAGCCGTAACCCGGGTGCACCGCCTGCGCGCCAGTCGCCTGCGCTGCTTCGATGATGCGCTGCCAGCGCAGATAACTGTCACGCGGCGCGTTGCCGCCGATGTGCACGGCTTCGTCGCAACACTGCACATGGCGCGCATTGGCATCGGCGTCGGAGTACACCGCGACGGTCTGCACCCCCAGCCGGCGCGCGGTGGTGGCGACACGGCAAGCGATCTCGCCGCGGTTGGCAATCAGGATTTTTTTGAACATGAGGCGTTCCGATTTGAGCTGCCAGGCCGGTTCAGGTCAGCGATGGCGCGGCCGCGTTGCCGCGCCCGCGCAGCCGGTTGAACAGCAGGCGCAGAAAACGCGCCAGCATCACGATGAGTACCACGCTGAGCACGAGCACGATCGCCAGCGCGAAAAAAAACAGCACCGGGTATTCGTAGGCCAGCCACAACGCGCCAACGACAAGCCCGTCTTCGAGCAGCGACACGGCGATATTCGAAAACGGCTCGGGTGAGGTATTCACCGCCGCGCGCGCTGTTGCCTTCGTGGCGTGTGCCGTCGCGGCCAGCGTGCCGCCCGCGAGTGCGGCGATCAGCGACCAACTGGCGGCGTCGCCACCTGCCGCTCCACTGACGCCGCCGATCCCACCCACGACACCGGCGGCCAACGCGGCGCCGGCCGGGATGCGGATCACCGTATGCACCGCATCCCAGATCGAATCGATCAGCGGCACCTTGTCGGCAAGAAATTCGATCACCACCATCACGCCGCTGGCGATCAAGACGACCGGCTGCTGCAGGAGCTGCAGGCCCGTCGGCAGCGGCACCCAGCCGAGATAACCGACCAGCCCGGTGATGAAGACCACCGCGTAGAGCCGGATGCCGCTGGCCCAGCCCAGCGCCGCGGCGAGCGCGATCAGATGGGTCGTGTCGAGGTGGTTCATGGTCAGCGTCGCGGCGTGTTTGGTTTGCTACACCCGCCAGGCCGGGTCGCGTTTGTGCAGAAAAGCCTGCACGCCTTCGCGGCCTTCATTGCTGGCGCGGATATCGGCGATGCGGCGCGCGGTCTC
>JANOKR010000229.1:0-3371 GCA_031419315.1 Betaproteobacteria bacterium | reverse complement strand
TCGAGGACGCCGCGCGCGATGTTGAAAAGACCGTGCAGGGCGAGGTCAGCTCGGCGACTGCGGCTTTCGACCAGGACTGGACGGCGTCGACAACGTCATCGACAGCCAGCAGCGCTGATGCGGCTTTTGGCGGCGCTGCCTACGAGGCGCTCGCACCGCCGCCGCCGAGCTACAAACACCCGAAGAAAAACTGGCGCCTCAAACGGGGCGCTACGCCGCAATGGTACAAAAATCGCAACGGTGTGCGGGCCAAGGCGCTGTCGGGTGCGGCGCGGGTGGCGCGCTTTCGCCCGCCCGGGCTGAAGACCATGCGATGAGCACGCCCGGCCGCCCCAAGTGCGAATGCTCCCGCTCGGCGGGACCGGCCGAAGGCCGTAGGGTGCACCGATGAGCGAGCCCGACCCCGGCAAGGACCAAAAGCGCGACGAACTCGAAGGCACTGAAGCGCCGTTTGTCGAGCATCTGGTCGAACTGCGCGACCGCCTGATCCGCGCCACGATCGCGATCGCAATCGCCTTTGCAGTGCTCGCTTTCTGGCCCGGCTTCGGCCCGCTGTACGACCTGCTGGCGCAGCCGCTCGTGGCGCACCTGCCCAGCGGCACCAAGCTCATCGCCACGAATGTGATCTCACCGGTGCTCGTGCCGCTGAAGATCACGCTGATGGCGGCGTTCCTCGTCGCGCTGCCGTATGTGCTGTTCCAGGTCTGGTCGTTTGTTGCGCCGGGCCTGTACTCACACGAGAAAAAATTCGTGCTGCCGCTGGTGGTCTCGAGCACGCTGCTGTTTTTTACTGGCGTGGCATTTTGTTATTTCATCGTCATCCCGGCGATGTCGCAGTTCATCCAGTCGTTCGCGCCGACGGCGATTACCGCAGCGCCGGATATCGAGCAGTATTTTGGATTTGTGCTGACCCTGTTCCTGGTCTTCGGCATCGCTTTTGAAGTGCCGGTGGCGGTGATCGTGCTGGCCCGCATCGGCATCGTCAGCATCGAGCAGCTGAAAAAATTCCGCGGTTATTTCATCGTCTCGTCGTTCATCGTCGCCGCAGTGGTGACGCCGCCGGACGTGATCTCGCAGTTGGCGCTGGCGATCCCGATGTGCATCCTGTACGAAATCGGCATCATCGCGGCGCAGATCTTCATCAAGAAGTCCAAGCCGGCGGACGCGGCGGCCGACGAGGTCAAGCCCGGCTGATCGGCGCAGGCCCGGTGCCCCGGGCCACGCCGGGTGATTTCAACGCGGCCGCGCCGTCGGACGCTGGCCGACGGTGACCACCAGGTCCAGGGTTTTGTCACCACGCCGCACGGCGAGAGTCGCGCTCGATGCCGGTTTCAGCGCAGCGACGTTTTTCATCAACTCGGCGGTGCCGGCCACGGGTAGCGCGCCGATCGCGGTCACGACATCGCCGGGCTGCAGCCCGGCCAGGCTCGCCGGACCGCCTTGCACGACGCCGGTGATGAGCACACCCTGGCGCACGCCTAAGCGCAGTGATTCGGCGATCTCGGGCGTCAGCTCGCGCAGCTCCATGCCGACCCAGCCGCGGATCACACGGCCGTCGCGAATCAGCGCGGTCATGACTTCGCGGGCCAGGTCGACGGGCACCGCAAAACCGATGCCGACACTGCCGCCACTTTCAGAATAAATCGCGGTGCTGATGCCGACCAGCGCACCGCGTGAATCGACCAGCGCGCCGCCCGAGTTGCCGCGGTTGATGGCGGCGTCGGTCTGGATGAAATCCTCAAACGTCGACAGCCCGAGCCGGTTGCGGCGCAATGCGCTGACGATGCCGGCAGTGACCGTCTGGCCGACGTTGAACGGGTTGCCGATCGCGAGCACCGAGTCGCCCACCTGTAGCCGGCTGGCGTCACCCAGGCTGATCACCGGCAGCGCGCCGAGTTCGATCTTGAGCACCGCGATATCGGTTTCGGGGTCGGTGCCGACCAGCCGCGCGCGGGCCTGGCGGCCGTCGGCCAGGCGCACCTCGATATCGTCGGCACCGGCAATGACGTGGTCGTTGGTGAGCAGGTAACCTTCGGGTGACACGATCACACCCGAGCCGAGGCCGATCTGCACCTGGTTGCGCTGAACGCGGTCGCCAAAAAAGAAGCGCGATGCGGCGTCGTCGGCCTGCGCGCTGCGCGGGGGCGCCTTTTGGGCGGCAATGCTGACGACGGCCGGCATCGCGGCGCGTGCGGCGGCGCTGAAGCCGCTTGTCGCAGCGACCTCGATGGCAGCGCCGGTGCTTGACGCGGCGGCAGCAACAACGGCCGGTGCTACAGCGTCGGTCAAGGTGGCTGCGGGCGTCGCCGTCGATGCCGAGCCGCGCAGCCACTCGGGCTTCAAGGTCGTGACGACAAACAACGCCGCCACGGCGACCGTGACCGCTTGGGAGAAAATCAGCCAGACTCTGCGCATCAAACGAGCACCTTCAATGGCCCTGCGTTCCGAGATCGAAACCACGCTGCGCGACTGGCTGGCGGTGGACCGCTTTGAAGATTATGGGCCGAACGGCCTGCAAGTCGAAGGCCGTGCCGAAGTCCGGCGCATCGTCAGCGGCGTGACCGCCAGCCTGGCATTCATCGACGCGGCGATCGACGCGCGTGCCGATGCGGTGCTCGTCCACCACGGTCTTTTTTGGCGTGGCCAAGACGGCCGCCTGACCGGCTGGCTGCGCGAGCGCGTGGCGCGGCTGATGGCACACGACATCAACCTTTTTGCCTACCACCTGCCGCTGGACGCACACCCTGAGCTGGGCAACAACGCGCAGCTGGGAAAACGACTCGGCTTGCGCGCCGACGCGACCTTCGGCAAACAGGGCCTCGGGTTTATCGGCGCCGCGGCAGAAGGCCCGAACCGAGCCAATGCGCGCAATGCGCCCAACATGATCAACGCGCTCGACACCCCCGACACACTTGACGGCCTGGCGGCGCGCATCCACCATGCCCTGCAGCGCCAGCCGCTGGTGCTTGCCGGCGACGGCCGGCCGTTGCGGCGCATCGGCTGGTGTACCGGCGGCGCACAAGGGTATTTTGAAGATGCCATCGCGGCCGGCGCCGACGCCTTCATCACCGGCGAAGTCTCGGAACCGCAAGCTCATCTGGCGCGCGAGACTGGCGTTGCATTTCTCGCCTGCGGCCACCACGCGACCGAGCGTTTTGGCGCCCCGGCTGTCGCGGCGCAGCTGGCGCAGCACTTCAGCTTGGAGCACCAGTTCATCGATATCGAGAATCCGGCATGAGACATCCGGTGTCAACCTCCCCCGCCAGTAGCGAGCTTCAGGGCTGCGTTGTGAAGCGCAGGGTCATAGGGTTTGTGGTCGGTCCAGGCGCGCCAGATCACGCCCAGCCAAGCGCGGGCGAGGATGCGTGTGG
>JANOKR010000228.1:0-2956 GCA_031419315.1 Betaproteobacteria bacterium | reverse complement strand
GCGGCGGCCTTCGGCTTCATGGTCACGCTGGTGCTGGCGGCCAACCTGTTTGCCGACGGCGTGCAGACCGCGTTTGACCCGCGCTCGCGTGCCTTCCGGCCCAAGCTCGGCCGCAAGCCCGACAGCACGCCCAAGTCACTGGGCAAGGTTGCTTGAGATGCTAAGGATCACCGACCTCGAAGTTGAACTCGATGCCGATGCCGGCATCGTGCGCGCGATCGATGCGCTGAACCTGTCGATCCAGCGCGGCGAGACCTTCGCGCTGGTCGGTGAATCGGGTTGCGGCAAGAGCATGACCGCACTCGCGCTGATGCGCCTGCTGCCCGACAACGGCATCGTCACCGCCGGCCGCGTCGACCTCGGTGACGGCGTCGATGTGCTCGGCCTGCCCGAAGCGCAGATGCGCAATGTGCGCGGCGGGCGCATCGGCATGATTTTTCAGGAACCGTCGACGAGCCTGAACCCGGTCATGCAGGTCGGCGAGCAGATCATCGAGTCGATTGAAACGCACACCGATTTGCGCGGCGCAGCGGCCCGCGCGAAGGCGCTGGAGTGGCTGGCGCGGGTCGGCATCCCCGAGCCCGAGAGGCGCATCGACGACTATCCGTTTCGCATGAGTGGCGGCCAGAAGCAGCGCGTGATGATCGCGGTGACACTCGCCGCCGAGCCCGACTTCGTGATTGCCGACGAGCCGACGACAGCGCTCGATGTCACGATCCAGGCGCAGATCCTCGACCTGCTGCGTGGCCTGCAAGCCGAGCGCCGGATGGGCCTGATGCTGATCACGCACGACCTTGCGGTGGTCTCGGGCATGGCGCACCGCGTGGCGCTGATGTACGCCGGGCAGATCATCGAAGTTGCCAATGCGCAGGACTTCTTTGCGACGCCGCGCCACCCTTATGCACGGGCGCTGCTGCGTGCGCTGCCCGACGCCACGCGGCGCGGGCAGACGCTCGAATCGATCGCCGGCACGGTGCCGCCGCTGTGGCAGCGCTTTGACGGCTGCCGCTTTGCGCCGCGCTGCGCGTTTGTGCAGCCGCGTTGCGAATCGACGCGGCCGGCGCTGGTGCCTGTGGCCCGTGTGATGCCGCTGCACGAGGTGCGCTGCCTGCGGGTCGAGGCTGGCGATGCGCTGGTGGCCGCAGCGCGTGTCGACAGCATCGTGTTGAAGTCCGACGTCGCGCCGCCGACCGCCGCGCCGTTGTTGCAGGTCGAAAAACTGCGCGTGCGCTTCACGGTGCGCGGTGGCGCGCTGCAACGCACCGTCGGCTATTTCAACGCCGTCGACGGCGTGTCGTTTGAAGTCGGCCGCGGCAAGACCCTGGCGCTGGTCGGCGAGTCGGGCTGCGGCAAGACAACCACTGGCAAGGCCATCGCGCAACTGCTGCGCCGCCAGGCGACGATCGAAGGCCGTGCGCTGCTTGACGGCCAGGACCTGTGCCAGCTCGATGGCCCCGCGCTGCACCAGGCGCGGCGCGGCATCCAGATCATTTTCCAGGACCCGTTTGCATCACTCAACCCGCGCCTGCGGGTGGCCGAACTGCTCGAAGAAGGCATGCGGTCCTTGCTGCCCGAACTCGACGCCACCGCGCGCCGCGAACGCATCGAGCGGCTCGTCGACCAGGTCGGCCTGCGGCCCGACGCGCTGGGCCGCCATCCGCATGAATTTTCGGGCGGCCAGCGGCAGCGCATCGCCATCGCGCGCGCGCTGGCGGTGCAACCCAAGCTGGTCGTCTGCGACGAACCGACCTCGGCGTTGGATGTATCGGTGCAGGCGCAGATCCTCAACCTGCTGCGCGAATTGCAGCGCGAGCTCGGCCTGAGCTATCTCTTCATCACGCACAACATCGGTGTTGTCGAAGCGATTGCGGACGATGTCGCGGTGATGCGCGCCGGCCGCATCGAAGAGCAGGGTAACTGCGAGGCCGTGCTGGGGCATCCTCAAACTGAATACACCAGCACGCTGCTGGCGGCGGTGCCGCGGGTGCCGCGGGTGCCCGAACGCGCGCTGGCTTGACCGGGTGCCACGCCTCTTTTGGCCCTATGCCGACTTGACTTCGTTCAGCAGGTCAGGGTGACGGTCAAGCACCTTGAGCAACTTCACCAGCGCCAAGGGCGGTTTGGTCTTGCCGTTCTCGTAACGTGAGAAGGCGTTGACCCCGCCGCCGAAAATCTGGGCGGCTTCCCGCTGATCAAGCGCGAGCTTTTTGCGGACCTTCGCAATGAAGCCGGGATCGACAATCGACGCATTCACCCGCTTGTTGAACTCCAGCATTGCCGCGCTGATGCGCGTGGATTCGGCTGCATCGAGGACAACTTCATCGCAGGCCGGGCAGAAGCTGCCGGTGACTGCCGGGATGAGGGTCGCTTCGCCTTTGTAGGCGTACGGCCTGTCGCGGGTGTCATGCACCAGTTTTGCCGCTGCGCAAGATGGACATTTCATATTCATGGCTCCTTGAAGGACATGATGAGCACGTCATCAATGACGGTGAGTTTCAGGTAGACCATTCCCGCTGGAGTGGCGGGCCGGTACACGTCCTGCCAAACCCGGTGGTCGGCATGCGTGGTCATGCTTTTGTAGAAGTTTGCCGGGGTCAGCGCCATGACGACGCTGACCATTCCCTCAAAGTCGAACCCCAACGCGGCAGCGCCAGCCAGTGCAGACATCGTTGAGCGCACCTTGCCTGCTTTTACCAACGCTTTGACGACTGCCAGTTTGCAGTGAGGTGTGCCTTTTTCCACAGGCGAAACTAACCTAGTTGGTGGAAAAATGCAAGCAACGTAGACCGTCCAATCACCGGGATGGCGAACCTGGTGAACACGCTCGGCTGTGCAGAACGAGTCGATGCCTTCGTCGCGCAGTCGGGCTGCGGCAAGACAACCACTGGCAAGGCCATCGCGCAACTGCTGCGCCGCCAGGCGACGATCGAAGGCCGTGCGCTGCTTGACGGCCAGG
>JANOKR010000227.1:0-1548 GCA_031419315.1 Betaproteobacteria bacterium | reverse complement strand
GCTCCTACAGCTGGCATTGCCCGGGCCATTCAGGTGGCGTGGCTTTCCTCAAAAGCCCGGTCGGGCAGATGTTTCACCAGTTCTTCGGCGAGAACATGCTGCGCGCCGACGTCTGCAACTCGGTCGACGAACTCGGCCAGTTGCTCGACCACACCGGCCCGATCTTCGAGAGCGAGCGCAACGCCGCGCGCATCTTCAACGCCGACCACTGCTTCTTTGTCACCAACGGCACCAGCACGAGCAACAAGATGGTCTGGCACCACACCGTGGCGCCCGGCGATGTCGTCGTCGTCGACCGCAACTGCCACGTCAGCATCCTGCACGCAATCATCATGACCGGCGCGGTGCCGGTGTTCCTGCGCCCGACGCGCAACCACTTCGGCATCATCGGGCCGATCCCGCAAGCAGAGTTTTCGCCGGCGACGATCCAGCAGCGCATTGCCGCCAATCCGCTGCTCAAGGGGGTTGACCCGAAGAAGGTCAAGCCGCGCATCCTGACGCTGACCCAGAGCACCTACGACGGCGTGCTCTACAACACCGAGACGATCAAACACGCGCTCGACGGCTATATCGCCAACCTGCATTTTGACGAGGCCTGGCTGCCTCACGCCGCGTTTCATCCGTTCTACGGCAGCTTCCACGCGATGGGCAAAAAACGCGCGCGGCCGAAGGACCAGATCGTCTACGCCACGCAGAGCACGCACAAGCTGCTCGCCGGCTTGAGCCAGGCCTCGCAGGTGCTGGTGCAGGACGCGCAAAACGTCAAGCTCGATCGGCACCTCTTCAACGAGGCCTACCTGATGCACACCAGCACCAGCCCGCAGTACGCGATCATCGCGAGTTGCGATATCGCCGCGGCGATGATGGAGCCGCCGGGTGGCACCGCGCTGGTCGAAGAGAGCATCGCCGAGTCGATGGACTTCCGCCGCGCGATGCGCAAGGTCGACAAGGAATATGGCCGCGACTGGTGGTTCAAGGTCTGGGGGCCGGACAAGCTGGCGGCCGACGGCATCGGCCGCGCCGCCGACTGGACGCTGAAGGCCGGCGACAAATGGCATGGCTTCGGCAGCCTCGCCGACGGCTTCAATCTGCTCGACCCGATCAAGTGCACGATCATCACGCCGGGGCTGGATGTGAGCGGCAAGTTTGCCAAGACCGGCATCCCGGCGGCGATCGTCACCCGCTACCTGGCCGAGCATGGCATCGTGGTCGAAAAGACCGGCCTGTATTCGTTTTTCATCATGTTCACCATCGGCATCACCAAGGGCCGCTGGAATACGCTGCTCACCGCGCTGCAGCAGTTCAAGGACGATGTCGACAAGAACCAGCCGATGTGGCGTGTGCTGCCCGAGTTCTGCGCCAAACATCCGCGGTATGAAGCCACCGGCCTGCGCGACTTGTGCCAGAGCATCCACGGCATGTACGCCAAGGGTGATGTCGCGCGACTGGTCACCGAGATGTATTTGTCCGACCTGCACCCGGCAATGAAACCCAGCGACGCCTACGCGCATATCGCCCACCGCACCACCGAACGGGTCGAGATCGACA
>JANOKR010000226.1:0-2091 GCA_031419315.1 Betaproteobacteria bacterium | reverse complement strand
GCGATGCTGCCCGGCGCCGCCGGGTTGGCGTCGTTGTCGTCGGTGTCGCCCAGCCAGACCCTGCCGCTGCTGCAAGCGCTGGGGCGCGTGCTCGCCGCCGATGTGGTGTCGCCGATCGACGTGCCGGCGCACGACAACTCGGCGATGGACGGTTATGCCTTTGACGGCGCGGTGCTGGCGTCGACCGCGGCGGAAGCGGCGGGGTCGCCCACGCCCGATATCACGCTGCGCGTCATCGGCGCGGTCTACGCCGGCCGGCCTTTTGGCGGCCAGGTCAGGCCCGGCGAATGCATCCGCATCATGACCGGTGCGGTGATGCCGGCTGGCCTGGATACCGTCGTGCCGATAGAGCTGTGCCGCGTTGACAACTACGGCAACAACGGCAACGACAACGGCAACGACAACGACTGCGACAGCGATGGCGACATCGTCTCCGTCGCGCCAGCCGCAATCCGGCGCGGCGACAACCGGCGCCACCGCGGCGAAGACCTCGCCGTGGGGCAGCTCGCGCTGCACGCCGGGCGCGTGTTGCGGCCGGCCGATCTGGGCCTGCTCGCGTCGCTCGGTTTGCGCGAGGTCACGGTCCGGCCCCGCCTGCGCGTGGCGCTGTTTTCCACTGGCGATGAAGTGCTCGAGCCCGGCCAACCGCTGGCGCCGGGCTGCATCTATGACAGCAACCGCGTCACGCTCGCCGCAGCGCTGCACAGGCTGGGCATGGAGGTCATCGACCTCGGCCTGGTGCGCGACGACCCGGCGGCGCTAGAAGCGACGCTGCATCGCGCGGTGGCGCAAGCCGACGTCGTGATCACCAGCGGCGGCGTCAGCGCCGGCGACGCTGACCACACCCGCGACTTGCTGGCGCGCCTGGGCAGCGTGTCGTTCTGGAAAGTCGCGATGCGGCCCGGGCGGCCGTTTGCGTTCGGCAGCTTGCGCGGCAACGTGCTTGGAACAGCTGGCCGCAGCGCGTGGTTGTTTGCGCTGCCCGGCAACCCGGTCGCGGCCTTGGTGAGCTTTTATGCGCTGGCACGCGACGGCCTGCTCGCGCTGGCCGGCGCGCGGGCGCAGGCGACGCCGCGCTTGCAAGCGCGCTGCGCCGTGGCGATCAGAAAACGCCCCGGCCGCACCGAGTTTCAGCGCGGCAGCCTGAGCCTCGCCGCCGATGGCGTCTGGCAGGTGCAGCCCTTCGGCGCGCAGGGCGCTGGCATCCTGCGCAGCATGAGCGAAAGCAATGCGCTGATCGTGTTGGGGCACGACCAGGCGTCGGTGCCGGCGGGTGGGATGGTCGAGGTCTGGTTGTTCGACGGGCTGGTGTGAGCGGCTGATCGGCCGCGCCACAATCGCCGGCCCGCTTCCCGCGGCCAACCACCGAGACCCCGCATGAAAATCAAGACCGCGCCCAAACCAACACCGGCACTGCGCATTGGCATCCTCGGCTGCGCGAGTATCGCCAGGCCGTTCAGCCGCGATGTTGCGCCGAGCAAATTGGCGCGCATCGTCGCGGTGGCCAGCCGCAACGCCGAAACCGCGGCAGCGTTTGCCGCCGCCCATCACATCGGCCGTCACCACGCCAGCTACGAAGCCCTGCTCGCCGACGACGGTGTCGATGCGATCTACATCCCGCTGCCCAACAGCCTGCATGCCGAATGGGCGATCAAGGCGGCGGCGGCCGGCAAGCATGTGCTCTGCGAAAAGCCGCTGGCGCTGAATTTGGCCGAAGCGCAGGCAATGTTCGATGCCGCCAAGGTGCATGGCGTGATGCTGCTCGAGGCCTATCCGTACTGGTTCCAGCCGCAGACCGCCGCGATGGTCGCGTTGCTTCAAGGCGGCGCGATCGGCGCCGTGCGATCGGTGCAATCGTGTTTTGGCTTCACGCTGGCGAACCCGCAGAACAATATCCGCAGCCAACCCGAACTTGGCGGCGGCGCGCTGCTCGACGCCGGCAGTTATGCCGTGAGCATCATCCGGCTGGCCTTCGGTTGTGCGCCGCAGCGCGTGACGGCCGACGCTTCGTGGACCAACGGCGGCCCCGATGCGGGTGTCGACATCAGCACCAGCGCGACCTTGCATTTTGCCGATGGCCGCCGCGCCCAG
>JANOKR010000225.1:0-31533 GCA_031419315.1 Betaproteobacteria bacterium | reverse complement strand
CAGCGTGGCCAATGTTCCGGACACGAACCCGGCGGCGCAGAGGGGGCGGTGGTTCAGAAACGACATGGCGGTGACCAGGGTTGGATCAAACAGAAGACGGTAGCGCAAGCGGTTTGCGAGGTTTGCGAGGTTTGCGAACGGCGGGGGCGTGCGACGAACCAGCCTTGGCGGGGTTCAGGCGACAGCGTTTCAACTTGCTGCCAGCGCCGCCAGCAGCTTGTCGTGGATGCCCCCGAAGCCGCCGTTGCTCATGCACAGCACATGGTCGCCGGGCAATGCGGCCTTGGTGATCTGCGCCACCAGCGCGTCGACCGAATCGGCGACCACGGCCAGCGGCCCCATCGGCGCCAGGGCATCGTGGGTGCTCCAGCCGTAGTTGCCTTGCAGGCAAAAACTCAGGTCCGCTTCTTCCAGCGCCCAGGGCAACTGGGCTTTCATGGTGCCGAGTTTCATCGTATTCGAGCGCGGCTCGAAGACCGCCAGGATGCGCCCCAGGCCGACCTTGCGCCGCAGCCCGTTGACGGTGGAGCGGATGGCGGTCGGGTGGTGCGCAAAGTCATCAAAGACCTTGATGCCCCGGACCTCGCCGCGCAGCTCCATGCGCCGGCGCACATTCTTGAAGCTCGCCAGCGCGGCGGCAGCGGCGTCGGGCGCGACGCCGACATGCTCGGCCGCGCCGATCGCGGCCAGCGCGTTCATCTGGTTGTGCTCGCCGATCAACGCCCAGTCGACACGCCCGACCTTCAAGCTCCCACGCAGCACGTCAAAAGCATGCGGCTCGCCGCGCGCACACAGGCCACCCGGCTCTTCGCGTTTGGTGCCGAAGCGCTGCACCGGGCTCCAGCAGCCGCGCTGCAAGACCCGCTGCAGGGCTTCATCGCGGGCGTTGACCACCAGCCGGCCGTTCGACGGCACGGTGCGCACGAGGTGGTGAAACTGGGTCTCGATCGAGGCCACGTCGGGAAAGATATCGGCGTGATCGTGCTCAAGGTTGTTGAGGATCGCGGTGCGCGGCCGGTAGTGGACAAATTTGCTGCGTTTGTCGAACAGCGCGGTGTCGTATTCGTCGGCTTCGATGACAAATGTTTTGCCGGCCCCGAGCCGCGCCGAGATGCCAAAGTTCTGCGGCACACCGCCGACCAAAAAGCCCGGCTTCAGGCCTGCCGATTCGAGGATCCAGGCGAGCATCGATGTGGTGCCGGTTTTGCCATGCGTGCCGGCGACGGCCAGCACATGGCGGCCGAGCAGCACATGGTCGGCAAGCCATTGCGGGCCGCTGGTGTAGGCCACACCGGCGTCGAGGATCGCCTCCACCAGCGGGTTGCCGCGGCTGACGACATTGCCGATCACAAAGACATCCGGCTTGAAGGCCATCTGGTCGGCGCCATAACCCTCGACGAGCTCGATGCCGAGCGCGCGCAGTTGGTCGCTCATCGGCGGGTAAACGTTCAGGTCGCAGCCGGTGACGCGGTGGCCGGCTTCGCGCGCGAGTGCGGCCAGGCCGCCCATGAAGGTGCCGCAGATGCCGAGGATGTGGAGGTGCATGGGCCGTCATTTTAGAAGCGCGGGCAGCCCTCGGGGGGCCGGCTGCCAAAGTGGCTGGTATGGTTCCGCGATGTTGATCGACGATGCGCTGCGCCCCTTTGCCGGGCTGGCCACACATCCCTGGGCCTATCCGGCGCTGGAGGTCGTGCACCTGGTCGGCATCGGCATCCTGCTGGGCAACCTGGTGCTCTTCGAGCTGCGTGTCTGGGGGCTCGGCGCTGAGATCGCGCTGCGGCCGCTGGCGCGACTGTCGTTGACCCTGGCGGTGGGCGGCTTCTGCCTGGCGGCGATGTCAGGGTTGCTGATGTTTGCCAGCCAGCCAGGTGAGCTGCTCGGCAACCGTTCGTTCCTGATCAAGCTCGGGCTGCTGATGGCGGCCGGCACCAATGCCGCCGCGTTCCACGCCCGCGGCGGCTTGCTGCATCTGGACCGCATCGCCAAACTCCAGACCCTGCTCTCGCTGGGGCTGTGGCTGGGCGTCATCATCTGCGGGCGCTGGATCGCGTATGTTTGAAGCGCGTTTGAAGTGCGTTTGAAGCGCGCTTTGACCGCGGTTGCGCTGCGTATGAACTGGGTACCACCTGCGTCTGAACCTGGAGTCTGAAAAAGTGCAACGCCGACAATTCGTCATCGCCGCCGCGGCATTGCCGCTGGCTGCCCATTACCATCACCGCGCCCAGGCCCACCACGGCTGGAGCAGCTTCGATCAGTCGCGGCCCTTGTACCTGGAAGGTCGGGTGGCCAAGGCGGCGTGGCGAAACCCGCATGCCGAGTTGCAACTCGATGTCGCGCCCGACTTGAAATTGCCGGCCGACCTGGCCAGCCGCCCCGTGCCGGCACAGACCGCGCCCGTCGACGGCCCGGCCTTGCTCAAGGCCGCGACGCTGCCGCAGCGCAAGGACAGCCGCTGGGAGATCGAACTCGCGCCGCTGTCGCGCCTGGACGCCTGGAAGGTCGCCGAAATCAAGGCCGGTGACCGCATCGCCGTGCTCGGCTTCACCTTTGCCGGCGAGAAGGGCGATGCGGTGCTGCGTGCCGACTATCTGTGGGCTGCCGGCAAGACCTACGCGCTGCGCTCGGCGCCGGCTTGAGACCGGCGGGCATCCGCTGCGGGCCGCGCCGTCAATTCAGCCGCGCAGCGTCGCGAACACCTCGCCTGCTGCCTGCACCGTAGCTTCGACATCCGCCGCCGAATGCGCCGAGCTGACGAAGCCGGCTTCATACAAGGCCGGCGCGAGATAGACACCCCGCTCGAGCATGCCGTGGAAGAAGCGGTTGAAGCGCTCCTTGTCGGTGGCCATCACAACGCCGTAGTTTTGCGGCAGTTCGCTGGCGAAGAAAAATCCGAACATGCCACCTTCGCAGTCGCCGACAAAGGGGATCTCGGCGGCGCGGGCGGCGCGTTCCAGGCCATCGACGAGTGCGCGGGTCGATGCCGACAGGGCCTCGAAATAACCCGGCCGCGTGATCTCTTTCAGCGTCGCCAGGCCGCAGGCGGTGGCGACCGGGTTGCCACTCAGCGTGCCGGCCTGGTAGACCGGCCCGAGCGGCGCCAACTGGCTCATCACGGCCTTGCTGCTGCCAAAGGCGGCCAGAGGCATGCCGCCGCCGATGACCTTGCCGAAGACACTCATGTCGGGTTTGAAGCCGGGGATCAGCTTGGCGTAGACCGCCTGCGCGCCGCCGAGTGCGACCCGGAAACCGGTCATCACCTCGTCGAAGATAAACAGCGCGCCGTAGTGGGTGCAGAGCTCGCGCACGCGTTTCATGAACGGCACCGACGCGCGCACGAAGTTCATATTGCCGGCGATCGGCTCGATCATCACGCAGGCGATTTCGCGGCCGTGGGCGGTGAAGGCGTCTTCGATCTGCGCGATGTGGTTGTACTCGAGCACGATCGTGTGCTGTACCACTTCTGGCGGCACGCCGGCGCTGGTCGGGTGGCCGAAGGTCGCCAGCCCGGAGCCGGCCTTGACCAGCAGCGCGTCGGCATGGCCGTGATAACAGCCCTCGAACTTGATGATCTTGCTGCGCCCGGTGGCACCGCGTGCCAGGCGCAATGCGCTCATGCCGGCTTCGGTGCCGCTGCTGACGAGGCGGACCTGCTCAACACTCGGCACCAGGCGAATGATCGCCTCGGCGAGCTCGATCTCGCGTTCGGTGGGGGCGCCAAAGCTGAAGCCATCAGCCGCCGCCTTGAGCACCGCGTCGAGCACCGCCGGGTGGCCATGGCCGAGGATCATCGGGCCCCAGGAACCGATGTAGTCGATATAACGCTGGCCCTCGGCGTCCCACATATAGGCGCCCTGCGCGCGCTGGATAAAACGCGGCGTGCCGCCGACGGCGCGAAAAGCGCGCACCGGCGAGTTGACGCCACCGGGGATGACCTGTTGCGCGCGCTCGAAGAGGGCGGCGTTCGTGCGCGCTTCAGTGGACACGGCGTGGCGCTCCCTTGCCGGTGTTGTCGGCGGCGGGTTCGTCAGGCCCGCCGAGGTCGGCTTCCGTCTCGCCGTCTTCGGGGGGTGGCAGGGCCCAGAAGAAGCGGTCGGGCACGACATTGCCCATGCCCGGGCGGAAGCCCGAATCCAGGCTCTGGTCGAGAAAGGCCAGGGCCTCACCAACGGCAGCCTGCAACTCGGTGCCGGCAGCCAGCAGCGAGATCAGCGCCGACGACAGGGTGTCGCCGGCACCCACAAAAGCGGCCTCGAAGAGCGCGAATTTTTCGCCCGTGAGCGCACCCTGAGGCGAGGCCAGCACGTTGTCGATGAACTGCTCGCCACCTTTGGCCGGCAACATGATGCCGGTGACGAGCACATAACGCGTGCCACGTTCGCCGGCCGCCACCGCCAGCTCGCGTGCCGACGCCGGGCGCTCGCTGTCCCAGTCGGGCAGCAAAAAGTCGGACAGCGTCTTGTGGTTGCCCACCAGCACCTCGGTAGCCGGCAGGATCAACTCGCGGTAGGCCTCCAGATAGGGCTGGAGCTGGTCCTCGTCGAGCCAGCTCAGGTCGGGCATATAGGCCACGAGCGGGATATCGGCGTAGTCAGACAGGATCTCGGCGACCGCGGCGACGCTATCGGCCGAGCCCAGAAAACCGACCTTCCAGCCGGTGACGGTGACGTCTTCGAGGATCGTGCGGGCTTGTTCGATGACCGCTTCTTCGTCGATCGGGTGGTGGTCGAAGATCTCCGCGGTGTCGCGCATCACGATTGATGTGACGACCGGCAAGGCGTGGGCGCCCATCGCCGCGATGGTCGCGATGTCGCCGGCCAGGCCGCCCGCACCGCTGGCGTCGCTGACATTGAAGGTCATCACGCAGGCTGGCGGTGCCGGCTCCTGCGGGTCTTCGGCGGCGGGGGGGTCGAGGGTGTCGGGGGTCATGGATGAAGCAGCGCCGAAAGGACGGTCAGACTTACAGCAGTGCCTGAGGATTGTTGTGTATGTACCGACATTTCCTTGCTTTTTGCTGAAACCCGGTCGCTACAATCGTTGATCATTGTAGTGATCTGAAGTGCCTGACGTGAGTGATGACCGTACCTGGATGTGCTTGATTTGTGGCTGGATCTATATCGAAGCCGATGGGGACGCCGAACATGGCATCGCGCCGGGCACGGCTTGGGCCGATGTGCCGATGAACTGGACTTGTCCGGAGTGCGGCGCGCGCAAGGAAGATTTCGAGATGGTGCAGATCTGACGCAACGCTGTTGAGCGGCGCCGGTTTCTCAGGAGCAAAGCAGCGTGCAAAGTGAGACCACGGTTGACGTCGCAGCGGGGGCCCGGGTGCTGGTCATCGACGACAGCAATACGATCCGGCGCAGCGCAGAGATTTTTTTGCGCCAGGGCGGTCACGAAGTGCTGCTCGCCGAAGACGGCTTCGATGCGCTGGCCAAGGTCAACGACCATGTGCCGCAGCTGATTTTTTGCGACATCCTGATGCCGCGGCTGGACGGCTACCAGACCTGCGCGATCATCAAACGCAACCCGCGTTTTGCGCATGTGCCGGTGATCATGCTGTCGAGCAAGGACGGCCTGTTCGACAAGGCCCGCGGGCGCATGGTGGGCAGCCAGGATTATCTGACCAAGCCCTTCACCAAAGACCAGCTCTTGCGTGCGGTCGCGCAGTTTCGACCCTCGGGCGCCTGATAGCGCCGACAGCCGGGAACCCTGCGATGCCGATCCAAAAAATCCTGCTCGTCGACGACTCGAAAACCGAGCTTCATCACCTGTCGGGCATTCTCGGCAAGCTCGGGTATTCGGTGCGCACTGCCGAAAACGGCGAAGAAGCGCTGCGCCGCCTCGCCGAAGATACGCCCGACCTGATCCTGATGGATGTCGTGATGCCGGGCCAGAACGGCTTTCAGCTGACGCGCACGATCACCCGCGACCCGCGCTGGTCGGCGGTGCCGGTGATCATGTGCACCAGCAAGAACCAGGAAACCGACAAGGTCTGGGGCATGCGCCAGGGCGCGCGCGACTACATCGTCAAGCCGGTCAACGGCGACGAACTGGTCGCCAAGATCAAAGCCTTCGACTGACCGCTGCTCCAAGCGAATCCACTCCAAACCCGATGGCCCGACGCGAAGCGCTGCGCGAACTCCAGAACCGGCTCGCCGAACGGATGAAGGCCGCGCGCAGCGAACAGCGCAGCGTGTCCTGGCTCGCGCTCGAAGCCGGTGGCGTCGGTTTCCTGGTGCCGCTGGGGGACGCTGGCGAGATTTTTTCGATGTCCGATGTGCTGCTGCTGCCGCACACCCAACCCTGGTTCTGCGGCGTTGCCAACCTGCGCGGCGGCTTGCACGGAGTCGTTGACCTGGCGGTATTCCTGGGCCTGCGCGAGACCACCTCGATCGCGCCGGCAGCGCGCGACGCGGTCCGCCTCGTTGCGCTGAATCCAACGCTCGGCGCGCTGTGTGCGTTGCGTGTCGATCGCCTGGCGGGCCTGCGCGGGCTTGAACAGTTGAAGGCCGAACCGGCCAGCAACGGGACGCGGCCGGCGTTTGCGCGTGGCCGCTGGCGTGATGCTGCCGGGCGCGTCTGGCAAGAGCTCGATCTGGCCGCGCTGGCGGCGAACGAACAATTTTTGGCCATCGTCGCTAACGCGGCCGGCTGACGACGGCGGCCGACCCGGCCGCGACGAAAGGACAGGCAGACCATGGGCTTCATCGACCGATTCAAGGCCAAGAGCCGCGATGCCGGCTTAGGCGTCGAGCGGCCGGCGTCGGACTTTTCGCACGAGGCCACGGTGGCCCCGGCGATCCCCGACATCGACATGTCCACCGACCTCGGCGGCACCAGCACCATCAACCAGCACGCCAGCTCGGGCATGGCCGGCGACTCGTCGATCATCTCCGAGGCAGCGCCATCGGAGATGGCGGCGGACTTTGGCGATACCCGCATCCAGGGCCAAGCCAATGAAACCGACGCCGCGGCATCGGCCGCCTTGCCGCTGATCGGCGAACGCCCGCTCGAGCAACAGCAGCGCATCCTGTTCGTGATGGTCGGTATCGGCCTGGTGCTGCTGGTTGGCGCGGTGTTGCTCGGCCTGGGCGCTGCAGAGCGCGCGGCACAGCAGCTCGGGGCGCTGGGCCAGTCGCAGATGCAGTCGCAGCGCTTGGCCAAATCGGTCTCGCAGGCGATGGTCGGCACGGCCTCGGCCTTTGCCGAGGTCAAGGAGAGCTCCGAAGTGCTGGCGCGCAACCTGCGCGGACTGCGCAGCGGTGACGGCGAACTCGGCTCGGTGCCGGCGAGCATTCACGAGGTGATCGACCCGCTGCTGCCGTTGGTCGACCGGGCGGAAAAAAACGCCGGCGTCGTGCTCGCGCAGCAAAAGACACTGACCCAGGTCAGTCAGGCGCTGAAGGCGATCAACCGCCAGTCGGCCGACCTGCTGGAGACCGCCGAAACGGTGTCGTCGATGAAGCTGCAAGCCGGCGCTTCGGCGGCCGAGCTGTCGGCGGTCGGCCAGCTGGTGATGCTGACCCAGCGCATCGGCAAGAGTGCGAACGAATTTTTGACTGTCGAAGGGGTCAGCCCCGAGGCGGTTTTCCTGCTCGGCAAGGACCTCAATTCTTTCCGCGAAATCGCCGAAGGTGTGGCCAACGGCAACCCCGAACTGCGCCTGCCGGCGACCCGCGACCCGGCCATCAGCGAACGCCTGAAGACCCTGCTCGGGCAGTACAACGAAACCCGCACCCAGGCCAGCGCGATCCTGGGCAACCTGCAGAGCCTGGTCGCCGCACGCGAAGCGCAGACCTCGATCATTGCTGACAGCGAGCCGCTGCGCAAAGGCCTGGACGACTTGCAGACACGCCTGGCCGGGGCCAGCGGCTTCAGTGCCTGGCATGTGATCACGATCGTTCTGGCGGCGGCGCTGATCCTGGCCGGCGGTGCCGGCCTGCTGCGGCTGTTTGTGCAGGACCAGACCTCGCGGTCACGGGCGGCCGAAGGCCAGCGTGCCGAGGCCGAGCGCCAGGAGCAAGAGGCCAAGCGTGTCAACGACGCCAACCAGGCGGCGATTTTGCGACTGATGAACGAGCTGCAAGCGGTCGCCGAGGGTGACCTCACACAGCAGGCCACGGTGACCGAAGACATCACCGGCGCGATTGCCGATTCGGTGAACTACACGGTCGAAGAATTGCGCACCCTGGCCGAGCAGGTGAAGACCACGGTCGAGCGCATGACCGACACCACCGCCCAGGTCGAGCAGACCTCGACCGAACTGCTCGCCGCATCGGCCGAACAGTTGCACGAGATCCGCGCCACCGGCGAAGCGGTGCTGCAGATGGCCGGGCGCATCAACGACGTGTCGGGCCAGGCGCAGCGCACCGCGCAGGTCGCGCGCCAATCACTCGTCGCTTCCGACTCCGGCCTGAAGGCGGTGCAGGACACGATTGGCGGCATGAACTCGATCCGCGACCAGATCCAGGACACCTCCAAGCGCATCAAGCGCCTGGGCGAGTCGTCGCAGGAAATCGGCGAAATCACCGAGCTGATCTCGGACATCACCGAGCAGACCAACGTGCTCGCGCTCAACGCCGCCATCCAGGCCGCGTCGGCGGGTGAGGCCGGCCGCGGGTTTTCGGTCGTGGCCGAAGAAGTGCAACGCCTGGCCGAACGCTCGGCCGACGCAACACGGCAGATCGCCGCGCTGGTACGCACCATCCAGACCGACACCCAGGACGCCGTCTCGGCGATGGAGCGCTCGACGATCGGCGTCGTCGACGGCGCGCGTCTGAGCGACGCCGCCGGCTCGGCGCTGGGCGACATCGACCGCGTCACGCGCCAACTCTCGGGCCTGATTGAAGACATCTCGTCCGAGGCGCTCAAAGAAGCCGAGTCGGCCAACGTCGTGGCGGCCAATATCCAGCACATCTTCGCCGTCACCGAGCAGACCAGCGAAGGCACCCAGTCGACCGCCCAGATCGTGCGCGAGCTGTCGCGCACGGCCGAAGAATTGCGCACCTCGGTCGCGCGGTTCAAGGTCGCCTGAGGCCGCAACCCTCTGGTCATGCCCGCACCGAAGATGAACGATCTCGCCTCCCCCGCCGACGTCGCCAGCAGCGACGACGACCTGCGCACGCTGGCCTGGGTCCAGGACGAGTTGCGCCGCTCGCTCGAAGCCGCGCACAAGTCGCTGCGCCGCCACTTGAAGGAGGCCGACGGGATCGGCAACTCCGACGTCGATGTCGTCGACCCGGCAATCCTGCGCCATGCCCGCGCCCAGTTGCATCAGGGTGTCGGCGCGCTCGAACTCATCGGCATGCCCGGTGCGGCCCAGGTCCTGCGCGCCAGCGAAGCCGCGGTGCAGCGGCTGATCGCGCGCCCGGCGTTGGTCAACGCCGAGGCCGTGGCGACGATCGAGCGGGCATCCTTTGGCCTGCTGGATTTTCTCGCCCGCCGCCTCGCGGGCAAGCAGATTTCTGCGGTGGCGCTGTTCCCGCAGTACCGCGCCACGCAGACCCTGGCCGGTGCCGACCGCGTCCACCCGGCCGACCTGTGGACCAACGACTGGCGTTGGCGCGAGCTACCCGACGACCCGACTGCGCTGCCCACCGCGGCAGGCTTCGACGCCACCGCGGCGATGGAGCCGATGTTGCTGTCGCTGATGCGCCAGCCCGACCGCGCCACGCTCAACCGCATGAGCGATTTGTGTGCCTCGCTCGGCAGCGGCGACGCCGCGCATCGGGCAGCGCATGTGGCTACCTTGTGGAAACTTGCCGCGGCTTTTTTCCAGGCCCAGGCCGGCGGCCTGTTGCGCCCGGACGTCTACGCCAAGCGGGTCGCGCCGCGCCTGCTCGCGCAGGCCCGCACCGGTGCCAACGCGGTGGATGTCTCCGAGCGCCTGGCGCAAGACCTGCTCTTTTTCTGTGCCCGCGCCGATGGCCCCGAAGCCGGCCGCTCGGTGCCGCGGCTGGCGCTGGTGCGCACGGCTTTCGATCTCGATACGCAGCGCCCGCCCGACTACGAACAGGCCCGGCTCGGCCGCTTCGACCCGGCCTGGATCGTGCAGGCGCGCAAGCGTGTCGCGACCGCACGTGACGCCTGGTCGGCCGTGGCCGGTGGCGAGATGCACCGCATGAATGGGTTGGCCGAATCGTTTGCGCTGGTCGGCGAGTCGCTGCACAAGTTGTACCCGGCGGGTGATCAACTCGCGCGCTCGTTGATGGCGGCGGCGGCGCGGACGGTGCAGTCGGCGGCCGCGCCGCCGGCCAAGCTGGCGATGGAAGTTGCCACCAGCGTGCTCTACCTCGAAGCCTCGCTCGAAGACGTCGACCTCGACCATCCCGACCTGGCCGCGCGTGTGCAGCGCCTGGCACAACGTGTCGACGACGTTGCAAGCGGCGACGAGCCGCAGGCCCTGGACGCCTGGATGGAAGAGCTCTACCGACGGGTGTCCGACCGGCAGACGATGGGCAGCGTGGTGCAGGAGCTGCGCGCCTCGCTGTCGGAGATCGAAAAACAGATCGACCAGTATTTCCGCAACCCCGCGCAGCGCGAGGTGCTGATCCCGGTGCCGGCGCAGCTGTCGTCGATGCGCGGCGTGTTTTCGGTGCTCGGCCTGGACCACGCGTCGCAGGCGGTGGTGCATATCCGAGACGAGGTCGATGCCCTGGCGCAAACCGAGGTCGACCCCCAGCTCGCTGCGGGCACCGGCACTTTTGACCGCCTCGCCGACAACCTGGGGGCCTTGAGTTTTCTCATCGACATGCTCGCCGTGCAGCCGCAGATGGCCAAGTCGCTGTTCCGCTACGACGCCGAAGCCGGTACTTTGCGCGCCGTGATGGGCCGCGCCGATCGGCCGTCGGCGTTTGGCGAATTCGAGGACGTCACAGTCGGCGCTGCGAAGCCAGGCGCGGCTGACGCGCTGAGCGAGCAGACGCAGCAGATGGTGCGCGCGCTGGCCGACGATCGGGTTGGCGACGACGCGATCAATACCGACCTTGGCCGGCTGTCGGCGCAGGCCTCGCTGGCCGACGAACAGACCTTGGCCGATACGATGGCCGCGGCGCAGACGGCATTGGCGCAGACCACCGACGCGAATGACCGCCGCGCCCTGCGCGCCGAGCTGGCGCAAGCCATCACCGGCATCGTCGCCCCGCCGGCAGCGCCCGCGCCGACGCCTGCCTCAGCACCGGCGCCAGCCGTCCCGGGGCTCGTGAATCTGGACGACGACGCCGAGATGCGCGAAGTCTTCATCGAAGAGGCGCGTGAGGTCGTCGCCGCGGCGCGCGCCGCGGTGCAGCGCATGACCGAAAGCGGTGCCGACCACGGCCACGCAGTTGAAGACATGACCGAAGTGCGGCGTGCTTTCCACACCCTCAAGGGCAGTTCGCGGATGGTCGGGCTGGGCGAGTTCGGCGAGGCCGCCTGGGCCTGCGAGCAGCTCTACAACTCGCGCCTGTCGCAAACCGCGGGCATGGACACGCCGTTGCGCCACCTCACGCACCAGGCGCTTGACTACCTCGGCGGCTGGATCGAAGCGGTCGCCGCGGCCCGAGACCGCGGCCACCAGCGCGACGCCGTGGTCAGCGCTGCCGATGCCTTGCGACTCGAAGGCACGCTGCGGCCAATTCAGGCCCCGACAGCCGCCGCCGCGGCGGCCGCGCAGACGGCCGTGGCGCCAAGCCTGCCGGCGGCCGATCAGACGATCGTCATTGCACCTCCCCGGCCACCCGCGCCGCCGGTGCTGCTGGTGCTGGATCACGCGCTGACCTCGCCGCTGCAAGACCAGCCGCAGCCCGAACCCGATGCGTGGCCCGATCTCGGCGTGGCGCAACTCGTTGATCGGGTGCCCGACCTGCCCAGCGCCGCCGATCTTGAGCTGGACTTCGGCGCGGCAGCGCCGATGCTGGCGGCCGATATGCCAGCCGATACACCGGTGGATAGACCGCCGGTGGTCTTCGACGAAGTTTCGTTCACGCTCGACCTCGGCGATCGCGAGTCGCCGATGGAGGCGACGGTGCCAATGCCGACGCTGGACCTGCCGCTGCGGCGCGTCGAGCCCGAGCCGGCGATTGAACTCACGCGGCTGGAGTTCGCCGCGACGGACATCCCGCCGTTGGCCGGGCTTGCACCTGAACTCCAGCCTCCACCCGAGCCCGAACTCGAACCCGAACCCGAGCCGTTTGTCGAGATCATCGAAGCCGCGCCGATGCCGGATGACGGCGACGACAACGTCAACGACAGCGACAACGGCGACGAGCAGGTCAAGGTCATCGGATCGTTGCGCATCGATATCACGATGTTCAACATCTACCTCAACGAGGCCGATGAACTGTCGCGGCGGCTGTGCACCCACCTCGCCGAATGGGCCACCGAGCTGCGCGGCCCGCCGGGCGAAGGCGCGGTGGTGCTGGCCCATTCGCTGGCCGGCAACTCGGCGACGGTGGGTTTTCTCGACCTGTCGAACCTGGCGCGCGCGCTCGAACACAGCCTGATGCGCAGCAACGATGCCGGCCATGTCAGCGCTGCTGAGCCCGAGCTGTACCTGGAGTCGGCCGACGAGATCCGGCGCCTGCTGCACCAGTTTGCGGCCGGCTTCCTGAAGACCGTGGCGCCCGATCTGGTGCCGCGCCTGCATGACTTTGTGCCGACGCCGATGTTGACCGACGACGACCTGTTGCTGCCGCTTGAGCCGGCGCAGGCGGCAGGGCTTGCTGACGCGATGGCCGACGGGCCCGTCGACGTGCCAGCCGACGCGCCGGCCTACGCGCCGGCCGACCTGCTGTTCGACGCGCCCGCCGATACAGCGAGTCAAAAATTTGTCGCACCCGAGCCGGTGATCGCGCCGATGCTGCCGCTGCCCGCGGCGACCGCGTGGGTCGGACTCGATGCGCCGGCACGTTTGGTGACACCGTCAAAAGCGCGCGCCGATGCCTTCGATGACGAAGACGATATCGATGCCACCGACAGCATTGACGAAGAGCTGTTCCCGATCTTTGCCGAAGAGGCCGAAGAGCTGTTGCCACAACTGCAAGCGCGCATGCGCGAGTGGGCGCGCAGCCCGGCCGAAGCCGCTGCCGCAGCGGCCTGCATGCGAACCTTGCACACCTTCAAGGGCGGTGCGCGCCTGGCCGGTGCGATGCGCCTGGGCGAGATGGCGCACCGCCTCGAAACGGCGATCGAACACCTGCTTGCGCGCGGCGACGCGACTGCCCCCGATATCGAGCCCCTGGTCGGCCGCGTCGATACGATCCAGGTCGGTTTTGAGCAACTCGTGTCGCCCGGCACAGCACCGGCCTCGACAGCGCCGCGACCGGTTCTGATCGAGCTTGAACCCGCTGCCCAGACCACGCTCGCGGCGCAGGCCGAACCCGAAATCGCCGCGGGGTCTGAAGCCGACGCGCAAACCACGGCCGAGATCGACGGCGCGACTGCGCTGCCCTTCGAAGCCGAAGCCGAACGCCGCGCCGGCGAGCTTGCCAGCGACACCAACGATGCTGCCGCAGCACCGCCAGCCGCGGTCGCCGAGGTGGCGATCGACTGGAGCCGCTTCCCAGCGAAGATTGCCACTGCCGCCGCCAACGACGAGCGCCCGGCGCCGGTCAGCACTGCGGCGGTGCGGGTGCGGGCCGTGCTGCTCGACCGCCTGGTCAACCAGGCCGGCGAGGTGAGCATTGCGCGGGCGCGCATCGAGTCCGATGTCAACCAGCTCAAGAGCGCCACCGGCGACTTGACCGAAAACCTCGAACGCCTGCGCAACCAGCTGCGTGATATCGAGGTCCAGGCCGAGTCGCAGATCAGCTCGCGCATCGAAGCCGCCAAGGCCGCGTCGCTGAGTTTCGACCCGCTCGAGATGGACCGCTTCACGCGCTTCCAGGAGCTCACGCGGATGATGGCCGAGTCGGTCAACGACGTCGCCACCGTGCAGCGCAGTTTGCAGCGCAGCTTGCAGTCGACCGAAGACCAACTTGCGGCGCAGGCGCGGCTGACCCGCGGCCTGCAGGACGACTTGCTTCGCACACGGATGGTCGAGTTCGAGGCGCTCAGCGACCGCCTCTACCGCGTCGTGCGCCAGGCGGCCAAGGAAACCGGCAAGCAGGTGCGGCTGGATATCGTCGGCGGCTCGATCGAAATCGACCGCGGCGTGCTCGACCGCATGACCGCGCCTTTTGAGCACCTGCTGCGTAACAGCGTCGCACATGGCATCGAGCTGCCCGCGGTGCGGCTGGCGGCGGGTAAGGACGCCAGCGGCGAGATCCGCATCACGCTGGCGCAGGAAGGCAACGAGGTCAAGGTCGAGTTCCGCGACGACGGCGCTGGCCTGGACCTGCAGCGCATCCGCGCCCGCGCGCTGGCCACCGGCGCGCTGCAGCCCGATGCCCAGGCCGACGACGCGACGCTGGCCGACCTGATCTTCAGCCCCGGCTTCACCACCGCCGAGTCGGTGACCGAACTCGCCGGCCGCGGCGTCGGCATGGACGTCGTGCGCTCCGAGGTCGTGGCCATGGGCGGCCGCATCCAGACCGCCAGTGCAGCCGGGCAGGGCACAAGTTTTTCGCTGCTGCTGCCGCTGACCACCGCGGTCACGCAGGTGGTGCTGCTGCGCTGCGATGACGTTGTCGTCGCGGTGCCGTCGACGCTGGTCGAAGTCGTGCGCCGGGTCAGCCCGGCCGATGTGCGTGCGGCCTATCTCGGCGGCAGCATCCAAAGCGGTGACCAGAGCCTGCCGTTTTTCTGGCTCGGCGCCTTGCTGCACGGCAGCGCGACGGGTGCTTTTGGCAGCCGCACGCTGCCAATGGTCGTGATTCGCAGTGCGGCGCAGCGCGTCGCGCTGCATGTCGACGAGGTGCTGGGCAACCAGGAAGTGGTGGTCAAGAACCTCGGCCCGCAGTTGTCGCGCCTGCCGGGCCTGGCCGGGGTCACGCTGCTGCCGTCAGGCGCGGTGGCGCCGATCTACAACCCGGTTGCGCTGGCTGCGCTGTACGGCGAAGAGGCACGCGCACGCCAACGCGCCGGCATCGAAGCGCCGGCGCTCGAGACCAAGCCGACCAGCGCCGCACCATCGACGCAGGCGCCGCTGGTGCTGGTGGTCGACGACTCGCTCACCGTGCGCCGCGTCACGCAACGGTTGCTCAACCGCGAGGGTTACCGCGTCACCACCGCCAAGGACGGCCTGGATGCGCTGGAAAAGCTCGCCGGTGAAAAACCGGCGATCGTGTTGTCAGATATCGAGATGCCGCGCATGGACGGCTTCGACCTTGTGCGCAACCTGCGTGCCGACGCGCGTCTGGCCGACCTGCCGGTGGTCATGATCACCTCGCGCATCGCGCAGAAACACCGCGACTACGCCGCTGAACTTGGGGTCGACCATTACCTGGGCAAGCCCTACGGCGAAGAAGAACTGCTGTCGCTGGTGGCGCGCTACACCCGGGTCCACCACGGCAGCTGAACCGGCCTGATCGCAGGTCGCGCTGTGGCGCAACGCCTGCCGCTGTCAGGCACCGCGATGACCCTGCGCTGGCGCGGGGTAAATTAAACAAACGTTTGATTTCGACGCTAAGATCGTGGGATGGTTAACCCGCATCCGCTCCCGGTCACAGCGTCAGCTGACCCCACCCGCGCAGCGCGGGCCGACGGCGAAGCCTCGCGCGACCGGCTGCTGCAAGCCGGCTTGCGGCTCTTTGCGCAGCAGGGATTCTCGAAGACCTCGACGCGCGAGCTGGCCGAGGCTGCCGCGGTCAATATCGCATCGATCAGCTACTACTTCGGTGACAAAGCGGGGCTGTATCGCGCCGTTTTCCTGGAGCCGATGGGCACCCCGCCCGACGACCTGCAGCGCCTCAACGACCCCGGCCTGTCGCTGCCCGAACTGCTGCAGAACTTCTACGCCGGTTTTCTGGAGCCGCTGAAGCAGGGCGACGTCGCACGCCAATGCATGAAGCTGCATTTTCGCGAAATGCTCGAGCCTACCGGGCTCTGGGACGAAGCCGTGGCCCACGGCATCCGCCCCTTGCACGATGCGCTGCTGCTCCACCTGGTGCGGCACTTCGGCCTGAAAAAACCCGACGCCGACCTGCAACGCCTAACGGTCTGCCTGGCCGGCTTGGGGGTGCACATGCATGTCGGGCGGGATGTCATCGACCAGGTCGCCCCCGGCCTGACCCACAGCGCCGCAGACTTCGACCTTTGGGCGCAGCGCCTGGTGATGTTCGGTCTGGCCATGGTCGACGCCGAAAAGCAGCGCCGCGCTGCACTGCGAAAAAGCCCCCAATGAAACTCCGCCTGCCACTGCCCTTGATCCTGCTCGGCGGCGCGCTCGCCGGCTGCGCCGGTTTGCCGCCAACAGGCAGCGGCGATGTGCCGCCGCTGGCCGCCGCCGCGGCCACCGCATCGGCCTGGCAGGCGCCGTCGCCGCAGGCCGGCCCCATAACCGAGCGCGCTACCGACCGCGCTACCGACCTCGCCACCGACCTGGCCGCCTGGTGGTCAGGCTTTGACGACCCGCTGCTGCTGCCGCTGATCGAAGCGGCACAACAGGTCAGCCCGAACCTGGCTTCAGCAGCCGCGCGCATCGCGCAGGCGCGTGCCGCCCGGGCCGCGGCGGGTGCCGCACTCGGGCCGCAGGTCAATGCCGCGGGTGTGGCGACACATGGTCGCACCGACCCCGCGGCACCGGTGGCGACCAGCGTCAGTGCTGGCGTGCAAGCGGCGTGGGAGATCGATCTTTTTGGTGCTGGCGCGGCCACGCGCAACGCGGCGCAGGCGCGGCTGGCCGGCGCGCAGGCGCAGTGGGCCGACACGCAGATCGCGGTGGCGGCCGAAACCGCCGCTGCCTACACCGCATTGCGCGCCTGCGAAGCCCAACTCGCGCAGAGCCAGATCGACGCCGCCTCGCGTGCCGAGACTTCGCGCATCAGCGAGCTGAGCGCGCGCGCCGGGCTGCTCGCGCCGGCAAGTGCCGCGCTGACCCGCGCCAGTGCCGCGCAAGGGCGCTCGCTGGTCACATCGCAACGCGCCGCCTGTGACTCGCTGATCAAGGGCCTCGTGGCGCTGACCGCGATCGACGAAAGCGCGTTGCGCCGCCGCCTCGCACCGCGCACCGCACAGCTGCCGCAATCGATGCCGATCGTGCCGGCCTTGTTGCCGGCGGCGCTGCTCGCACAGCGCCCGGACATTTTTGGTGCCGCGCAGGCGGTGGCCGCTGCGGCCGCCGAGCAACGCGCAACCGATGCGCAGCGCCTGCCGCGCTTGAGCCTGGCCGGCTCGATCGGTCTGCTCGGCGTCTCAACGTCGCGCGGCTCCAGCGAAGGCAGCACCTGGTCGCTCGGCCCGCTGCAAGTGACCTTCCCGATCTTCGACGGCGGCACCCGCGCCGCCAACTCGAGCGCCGCACGCGCGGCCTACGATGAAGCGGTGGCGCTCTATCAGGCACGTGTGCGGCAGGCGGTGCGCGAAGTCGAAGAGACCCTGGTCGTGCTGCAAGACACCGCCGCCAGGAGCGACGACGCAACGGTCGCTGCGGTCGGCTTCGAGGCCTCTTTCCGCGCTGCCGAAGCACGCTTCAAGGGCGGCCTGGGCAGCAGCTTCGAACTCGAGGACGCACGTCGCAGCGCGGTCGCCGCCGCGGCCGCGCTGATCGAGTTGCAGCGCCAACGTGCGACCGCCTGGATCACGCTCTACCGCGTGCTCGGTGGCGGCTGGAATGACAAGACGATGGCATCGGACAAATCATGAAGATGAAACTGAAACAAAGCCCGTTTGTGATCACCGCGATCGCTGCTGCCGCGATGGCTGCCGCAGCGATCGCGGTTTTTGCCGCTGACAACAAGGTGGCGTCGGCAGCGTCGGCGGCCGGGACTGCCAACACGGTCGCCAGCACCGCCACAAACACCACCACCAAACCCGCGCTCAGCGTGACCGTGGTGCAGGCGCAGTCGACGCCGATGGCCTTGCGGCTGTCGGCCAATGGCAGCGTCGCGGCCTGGCAAGAAGCGGTGATCGGCGCCGAGAGCAACGGCTGGCGCCTGGCCGACGTGCGCGTCAACGTCGGTGATGTCGTCAAACGCGGCCAGGTGCTGGCGACCTTTGGCGCCGAGATGGCGCAGGCCGACCTGGCCCAGACCCGTGCCGCGCTCGCCGAAGGCGAGGCGATGCTCGCCGAGGCGGCGGCGAATGCGCAGCGCGCGCGTGAACTGCAGCAGAGCGGGGCTTTAAGTGCGCAGCAGATCAACCAGTACCTGACGGCCGAGCGCACCGCGCAGGCGCGGCTCGATGCCCAGCGTGCGGCCCTGCAGGTGCAGCAGTTGCGGCTGCGCCAGACCCAGGTGCTGGCGCCAGACAACGGCGTCATCTCGTCGCGCAGCGCCACCGTCGGCGCGGTGGTGCCAGCCGGCATGGAGCTCTTCCGGCTGATCCGGCAGGGCCGCCTCGAGTGGCGTGCCGAGGTTGCGGCAGCTGAGCTCGCGCGCATCAAGCCCGGGCTGGCGGTGCAGGTCACGCCGGCCGGCGGCGCTGCCGTCGCCGGCAAGGTGCGCATCGTCGCACCGACGGTCGATGCGGCGACACGCAACGGCCTCGTCTATGTCGATCTGCCGCTGCCGGGGACCGCCAAGGCCGGCATGTTCGCGCGCGGTGAGTTCGAGCTCGGTGGCAACAGCGCGATGACGCTGCCACAAAGCGCGGTGCTCTTGCGCGATGGTTTTGCGTACACCTTCAGCGTCGGCGCCGACAACAAGGTGGCGCAGGTCAAGCTCGTGGTCGGCCGCCGTGCCACCGACCGCATCGAAGTCGTGTCGGGCTTGGCCGCGGGGGCCAAGGTGGTGGCCTCCGGAGGCGCCTTCCTGGCCGAAGGCGACCTCGTCCGTGTTGTCGCCGCCGCCGCCCAATGAAAGCGCCCCCAAGGCCGACGACATACGTCGTCCGCCATCCGGCGTGCAGGCCGGATCGCCTTCGCCAGCCACAAAGCCCCTTTCGGGCCTTCGTGCGCGGGCTCAGCCCCCCCGAGGGGCAATGCGCAAAGTGGCAAAGCCACATTTGTTTGTGAGGTCAAGACGATGAACGTTTCTGCCTGGTCGATCCGCAACCCGATTCCGTCGGTGATGCTTTTTGTGATGCTCACGCTGGCCGGCGTGATGGGTTTCCGGTCGATGAAGATCCAGCAGTTTCCGGACATCGACTTGCCCACCGTGACGATCTCGGCGTCGCTGCCCGGGGCGTCGCCGGCGCAGCTGGAAACCGAGGTCGCACGCAAGCTCGAAAACTCGGTCGCTGCGCTGAACAATGTCAAACATATCTACACCAAGGTGCAGGACGGCACGGCGACGGTCACGGTCGAGTTCCGCCTTGAAAAACCGACCCAGGAAGCGATCGACGATGTCCGCGACGCGGTCGCGCGGGTGCGCTCTGACCTGCCCGGCGACCTGCGCGACCCGGTGATCAGCAAGGTCAACCTGGCCGGCGCGCCGATCCTGACCTACACCGTCGCGTCGCAGCGCATGGACGATGAGGCGCTGAGCTGGTTTGTCGACAACCAGGTGACAAAAAACCTGCTCAGCGTGCGGGGTGTCGGTGCGGTTTCGCGGGTCGGCGGGGTCAGCCGCGAAGTGCGCGTCGAGCTCGACCCCGCGCGGCTGCTGGCGATGAATGCCACCGCCGCTGATATCTCGCGCCAGTTGCGCCAGGTGCAGCAGGAAGCGTCGGGCGGGCGCACCGATATCGGCGGCGCCGAGCAGTCGGTGCGCACGATTGCCACCGTGGCATCGGCCGAAGAGCTGGCGCGGGTCGAGATCGGTCTGACCGACGGCCGCCGGCTGCGGCTCGACCAGGTGGCCACGGTCACCGATACGGTGGCCGAACAGCGCAGCGCCGCGCTGCTCAACGGCAAGCCGGTGGTCGGCTTCGAGATCGTGCGCTCGCTCGGTGCCGGCGAGGTCGAGGTTGCGGTCGGCGTGCGCAAAACACTCGAAGCGCTGAAGGCCGCGCACCCCGACATCACGGTCACCGAAGCCTTCAACTTCGTCGACCCGGTGGAAGAAAACTACCACGGCTCGATGCTGCTGCTCTATGAAGGCGCGCTGCTCGCGGTGTTGGTGGTCTGGCTGTTTTTGCGCGACTGGCGCGCGACCCTGGTTGCGGCCACCGCGCTGCCGATGTCGGTGATCCCGGCCTTTGCGGTGATGCACTATGTCTTCGGTTTTTCGATCAACGTCGTGACGCTGCTGAGCCTGTCGCTGGTCGTTGGCGTGCTCGTCGACGATGCCATTGTCGAGATCGAAAATATCATGCGCCATCTGCGCATGGGCAAGACACCGTTCCAGGCGGCGATGGAAGCCGCCGACGAAATCGGCCTGGCGGTGATCGCGACGACCTTCACGCTGATCGCGGTTTTTTTGCCGACCGCATTCATGGCCGGTGTGCCGGGCAAGTTTTTTGTGCAGTTCGGCTGGACCGCGGCGATCGCGGTCTTTTTCTCGCTCGTCGTCGCTCGCGCATTGACCCCGATGATGGCGGCCTACATCCTGAAGCCGCCGAAAAAAGGGTCCGCCGAGCCGCGCTGGCTTACCGTCTACGGCGGCTGGGCGGCGTGGTGCCTGAAACACCGCATCCTGACGATGGTCGCGACGGCGATCTTCTTCGCCGGATCGTTGTCGCTGGTGCAGTATTTGCCCACCGGCTTCATGCCACCCGACGACCTGAGCCAGACCCAGGTGACGCTGACGCTGCCCCCGGGTAGCACCTTCAAGCAGACCCTGGCCGCGGCCGAGCAGGCGCGTCAGGTCGTGCAGAAAAACCGCCATGTCAAGCTGATCTACACCGCGATCGGCGGTGGCGCGACCGGCAGCGACCCGTTTGCGCCGGCCGGCGCGGCCGATGTGCGCACCGCAGTGCTGACGATCAACATGACGCCGCGCGACGAGCGCGGTGGCATCTCCAAGCAGACCGTCGAAGCTGAGTTGCGCGACGCGCTGGTGGACATCCCGGGCGCGCGGGTGAAGGTCGGCTTCGGCGGTTCTTCGGAAAAGTACATCCTCGTGCTCGCCGGCGAGGACGGCCGCGTACTGGCCGAACATGCGCAGCTGGTCGAACGTGATCTGCGCACGATCCCCGGCATCGGCAATGTCACCTCGAGCTCGAACCTGCAACGCCCGGAGCTGATCATCCGCCCCGACTTCGCGCGCATGGCCGACCTTGGTGTGACCTCGGCGGCGATCGCCGATACGCTGCGCATCGCCACCGCCGGTGACTATGAGCAGGGCCTGGCCAAACTCAACCTGAGCCAGCGCCAGGTGCCGGTGGTGGTCAAGCTGCCGGTCAGTGCGCGCACCGACCTCGAACTGCTCGAACGCCTGCCGGTGCCAGGCGCACGCGGCCCGGTGCGGCTGGGCAATGTGGCGACGATTTCGATCGACGGCGGGCCGGCGCAGATCGACCGCTACGACCGCCAGCGCAATATCAACATCGAGGTCGAACTGAACCAGATGCCGCTGGGCGAAGTCGAGCAAAAGGCGCTCGCCTTGCCATCGCTGAAGAAGCTGCCACCCGGGGTGACCCAAACCACGGTGGGTGATGCCGAGGCAATGGCCGAGCTCTTCAGCAGCTTCGGGCTGGCAATGTTGGCTGGCGTGCTGTGCATCTACATCGTGCTCGTTTTGCTGTTCAAGGACTTCGTGCAGCCGGTGACGATCCTCGGCGCGCTGGTGCTGTCGGTTCCCGGCGCCTTCCTGGCGCTGTTCATCACCCATACCGCGGTGTCGATGCCGTCGATGATCGGCCTCGTGATGTTGATGGGCATCGCGACAAAAAACTCGATCCTGCTCGTCGACTATGTGATCCTGGCGCGGCGCGACCATGGCCTGAACCGCTGGGACGCGATCCTCGACGCCTGCCACAAACGGGCGCGCCCGATCGTGATGACGACGATCGCGATGGCCGCCGGCATGCTGCCGATCGCGATCGGCCTGGGCACCGACCCGAGCTTTCGCGCACCGATGGCGATCGTCGTCATCGGCGGCCTGATCACGTCGACCTTCCTGAGCCTGCTCGTGATCCCGGTGCTGTTCACCTATGTCGACGATCTGGTGCAATTGGTGCGCAAGCCGTTCCGCCGGAGCGCGGGCGCAGTGGTGACGTCGACCGCGACGGACACCGCGGCCAAGCCGGTCGGGGACGTGGCATGAAATTCATCATCACGCGTCGCCACCTGGTCGCCAGCCTGCTGCTTGCCGCTGCGGCGGTGCCGCTGCCCCTGCTCGCCGACGAGCCGCTCTATACGGTGCTCGATTTCGAATGGGCCGACAGCAGCCGCGCCCGTGTGGTGCCGGTGCGCCTGTACCTGCCGCGTGGCGCTTCGAGCGACAAACCGGCGCCGCTGGTGGTGTTTTCGCATGGCATCGGCGGCTCGCGCATGGGCTACAGCTACCTCGGCAGCCATTGGGCCAGCCAGGGTGTCGCGAGCCTGCATCTGCAGCATGTCGGTAGCGACCGCAATGTCTGGTTTGGCAGCCCGCTGGGGCTGGTCGGGCGGTTGCAGGGTGCGGCGCAGGACGGCGAAGCGATTGCGCGCGTGCACGACCTGCGCTTTGCGCTCGACCGGATTTTCGAGAGCCCGGCCGCACCTCGCCTGGATGCCAGGCGCATCGTCGCAGCCGGGCATTCCTACGGCGCCAACACCACGCTGCTCGCTGCCGGCGCGAGGGTCGAGCGCAACGGCGCATGGATTGACCTGCGCGAGCCGCGCCTGCGTGGTGCGATCATCATTTCGGCGCCGCCGTTTTATGGTGAACGCTCGCCGCAGGCGATCCTGTCCAGCGTCACGCTGCCGACACTGCACATCACCGCCACCGAAGACATCATCCGTATCCCGGGCTATTACAGCGGCGCCGAAGACCGCGTCGCGGTTTTTGACGCCACCGGCGGGGCGCAAAAAACACTGGCGGTATTCAACGGTGGCTCGCACAGCATGTTCACCGACCGCGCCGGCACGGGTGGTGCCGAGCTCAACCGCGAAGTCAAATCCGCGACCAAGGAGCTGTCGCTGGCGTTTTTGAAGAACGTCTTCGAAGGTGATGGCGCGGCCCTGCTCAATTGGCCGACGCGCTTCAGCGCTATCGTGGCGCGGTTTGTCGCGGCCGGCTCGTAGGCGGCCAGCGGCGGCGCGGCCTCAGGCTTTCAGCAACTCGAAGTCGAGACCCGCGAAGCGCTCGAAGTCGCGATCGAATGAGACCAGGGTGGCGCCGTGCTCGATGGCCAGTGCCGCCAGATGGGCGTCGGTCGTGAGGTTGCCGGCCGCGCCAGCGCCGACCAGCAGGCGTGCGAGCGTGGGCCAGTGCCGAGGTGTTGGCTCCACGAGGCGGGCTTGCGGCGCGGTGAGCCAATCGTCGACGATTCCAAGGGCGTCTTCGACCGGCATCGGGTGGGCAAGGATCCCGCGTCGCGTGACGAGCCGCACGAACCCGAGCACGACGATCCACGCAAAGCCCACACCGGCCGGCGCAGCCAGCGCCGCTTCGAGCAGCGCGCGCGCGGGCGAATGCCCGACGCTGTCCTCGTTGACGGCATTCAACAGCACGTTCACGTCCACCAGCTTCATCGCCTGACTTGGCGGCGTTGCATGCGGGCGATCGTTTCTGCGTCTTCCAGTTCACCGGCGAGCGACAGTGCCTTCGTCAGATCGACGAGCGGCTTGCCGAGGCTGAATGTGCGCTGCTTGAACACGACGGGCGGGGTCGGTCGCGCGGCCTTCGTCTGAAGGGCGTCTCGAACAGCGTCGTTCAGCACCTGCTTGAATGAGGCGTCGCGTTCCCGGATCGCCTTTTTCAGCAGGACCTGGACGTCGGGATCGAGGGTGACGGTGGTGCGCATTGCATCATGATAGCAAAGGTGTTGCTGTCATGATGCCTCATCTCCACCCGGCGGTTGAGGCCGGGTCGATCCGTCGGCGACGCAGCGTCAACCGGCGGCGCGCCGTTACTCCGACGGCAGCCAGGCCGGCCAGGTTCAGCACGATTCGATTGGATGCGTCGAGGCCGAGACTGACCACGGTCAGACCGCTCACATGTGCGATCGACAAGGCATTGATCGTGTGGCTGAAGCCGCCGATCCGGAAGCCGTCGAACAGGGAATCGTCGCCTAAAAAGTTGCCACGCACTTGAAAGTCGAACTCGATGGCGTTGGCCTCCGGATTCACCAGGAGGTATGTGTCGCCGGCAACGACGGCGTCTGCGAGACCGGCGGCCACGGTAGTGAACGCTGTGATCTGGATCGGGGTATCGACGTCTGGGTAGACGCGCTCGAACTTCAGCGTGTCGCCGAGCATGTCGATGGCATGCACCGGCAGGGATATGGCCCCCAGCGCGAGACTGGCGCCAAGGGAAGCAGCAAATTTGAACCTCATGGTGTTTCCCCCGTTGAGTTGCCCGTGGGGCATGTGCCCCTGGCGGATTAAGCCAGTCTCGAAATCGGGGGGGGGTAAACCCCGCCACCCCTAACTCGCGGGGTGAGCGGCCTTCTTCGTTGGGCGGCTTTCAGTCCGACTTGAGAATCGCCCGACGGCAATCGCCCGACGGCGAGTTGCACCGCGGCCCATCGAGCGACGATGATTGGCCAGTCTTGGCTGAACAGAAAAGACCCTTGAGCCCGCTCGTGAACATGCTCGACGCGACGACTTCGCTGTCCAAGCCGGTCGATGCGCTCGAACGTGGCGTGCAGCGCGATTTCATCATTGCGCGCAACGGCCGGCCCGCGGCACGCCTCGTCCCACTTTCGGCAGCCCCCGCATCGGCCCAGCGCCGCATCGGTGCGGCCAAGGGTCATTTTGTCGTCCCCGACAATATCGACACCCTCAACGACGAAGTGGCGCAGGTATTCGGCTCGAGCCGCTGATGCGCCTGCTGCTGGATACCCAGGTCGCAAAGTGGGCAGTGACGGGGCACCGCCGCCTATCAGCGCCCCTTGACCACCGCGTAGCGCGCCAACGTCTTCAACCGCGCCTCGTCATGCTGCACCACCGGCGCCGTGTAGGTCTTGCCCAGTTCGACGCCGGCTGCGGCCAGGTCGACCGGCCGCGCCAGCCACGGCGCGTGGATCAGCTTATCGGGCAGCATGCCTAACTGCGGAAGATAGCGGCGAATGAATTTGCCCGCCGGATCAAAACGCTCGCTCTGGCTGACCGGGTTGAAGATGCGGAAGTAGGGCTGCGCATCACAGCCGGTCGACGCCGCCCATTGCCAGCCGCCGTTGTTGGCGGCGAGGTCGAAGTCGTTCAGGTGCAGCGCAAAATAGGCTTCGCCACGGCGCCAGTCGAGCCCCAGGTCCTTGGTCAAAAAACTGGCCACGACCATGCGCAGCCGGTTGTGCATGTAGCCGGTCTGGTTGATCTGCTGCATCGCGGCGTCGACCAGCGGATAGCCGGTGCGGCCTTCTGCCCAGGCGGCGAAGAGGGCATCGGCGGCCTTGCCGCGCTCCCACTTGATCGCGTCGTAAGCTGGCTTGAACGAGGCGCCGACGACATGCGGATGGTGGTGCAGCACCTGGTGGTAAAAATCTCGCCAGATGAGCTCGCTGAGCCAGACCTCGGCGCCGCGCGACCCGCCCTGCGTGCGCTCGTGCGCCGCACGCGCAAGCTGCCTGATCGACACCGTGCCGAAGCGCAAATGTGTGCCCAGATAACTCGGCCCCTTGACCGCGGGGAAGTCGCGTGTTTCGGCGTAGCGGTGGATATGTTCGTCGGTCAAGAACTCGGCCAGCAGTTGCCGCGCGCCGGCGGCGCCGCTGGGCAACCGCAGTTGGTGCAGGTTGCTCGGCTCGAAGCCGATTTGTGCCAGGCTCGGCACCGCACCCGCCAACGCCGCCGGCATCTCGGCCAGCGTGCCGGCATGGCGCGCGACCGGGTAGGCGCGCAGATAAAAGGCGTCGACCTTTTTCAACCAGGCGTTTTTGTAGGGCGTGAACACGCTGTAGGGCGTGCCCGACGCGGTGAGGACCTCAGAGCGTTCGAAGACCACATGGTCCTTGCTGGTGTGCAGCGCAATGCCCAGGTCGGCCAGGCGGCCGCGCACCTGCTTGTCGCGGCTGATCGCATAGGGGTCGTCATCGTGGCTGGCAAAAACCGCCTGCACACCGAGCTGCGCGGCCAACGCCGGCAGCGTCTCGGCGGCGACACCCTGGCGCACGATCAGGCCGGCCCCATTCACGCCCTGCGCCAGTGCCAGCGCGCGCAGTTCGGTGTCGACACCTTCGAGGCTGTCGCGGATGAATTCGACCCGCCGGTCGGCGCGTGGCAGTGCGTCAAGGATCGTGCTGTCGAAGACAAAAGCCACCCAGACCCGGCGCGCGCTGCGCAGTGCGTGGTAAACCGCCGCGTTGTCGTCGACACGCAGGTCACGGCGCAGCCAGACGAGGGCGGCATCCAGGCTTGGGGGCGGGGCGGTGGCGGCCATTGGCGGTGAGTGTCGCCCAGAAAGCCGCGTGGCTTGGCCCTGGTCTCGGCGGGGGATCGATGTGACAAGCACGCGGCATAGAATTGCAGCATGTCCGGCGAGCCGATCAATCTGACCAACCAGTTTCTCATCGCCATGCCTGGCATGACCGATGACAACTTCGCGCGCACCGTGGTCTATCTCTGCGAACACAGCAAGAAGGGCGCGCTCGGGCTGGTCATCAACAAGCCGATCGACATCAAGCTGAAAAACCTGTTCGAGAAGGTCGAGCTGTCGCTCGACCGCGAAGAGCTCGCCGAGCAGCCGGTTTATTTCGGCGGCCCGGTGCAGACCGAGCGCGGTTTTGTGATGCACGAAAAAAGCGCTGCCGATGCGCCGCCGTACAACTCGTCGATCGTGATCCCCGGCGGCGTCGTCGAGGTCACGACCAGCCGCGATGTGCTCGAGGCGCTGTCCAGCGGCGGTGGCCCAAAGAAAGTGCTCGTCACGCTGGGTTACAGCGGCTGGACCGCTGGCCAGCTCGAAGACGAAATCGGTCGCAATGGCTGGTTGACCGTCGACGCCGATGCCTCGGTGATCTTCGACACCCCCGTCGAGCAGCGCTACGAGCGTGCGCTGGCGCTGCTGGGTGTCGACCCGCGCATGCTCAGCCAGGAGGCGGGGCACGCATGAGCCGAAGGGCCGCTCCCGAGGCGAATACCGCAGTGCGCAGCGCGGAGTGCCTGATGAACAGGACGAGTGACCATGCCTGCGCATGGGCGATCGCCTGTTCATCGGCACCGCGTCTCGCGGCGCGCGTGCTGCAAGCATGAACGGGGCGAGCGAGCCCGCCCGCGTGCCGCCCCGCTCCTACCTTTCGTTTGACTTCGGCACCCGCCGCGTCGGCGTCGCGGTGGGCAATTCGCTGCTCGGCCGCGCGCAGCCGCTGCGCACCGTGGCGGCCGAAGGTGATGCCCGTTTTGCCGCTATCGCCGCGCTGCTGGCCGAATGGAAACCCGATGCGCTGGTCGTCGGTGTGCCTTTCCATCCCGACGGCGCGGCGCACGACAACACCCGCCGCGCGCAGCGTTTTGCGCGCCAGTTGCAGGGCCGCTTTAATCTGCCGGTGCACGAAGTCGACGAGCGCTACAGCACCACCGAAGCCCTCGCCGACGACGCTGCCAACACTGCCGCCCATATCGCCACCGATATCGACGCCGCCGCCGCCGCGATCATCCTCGACCAGTTTTTTCGATCGCTCGAATTGTCCACTCCGCCCGATGCTCCAGCTTGACGCCGAAGCCCTTTATGCCGACCTGCGCCGCGGCGTGCGGCTGCTGTTGCCGCAGGATGCCTTGCTCGTCGGCATCTGGTCGGGCGGCGCCTGGCTCGCCGAGCGGCTGCAAGCCGACCTCGGCCTGCCCGGCCGGCATGGGGTGATCTCCAGCACCTTGCACCGCGACGACTTCGGCTCGCGCGGCCTGGCCGGCGGCACCGACGCCACCGAGCTGCCCTTTGCCATCGATGACCGCCACATCGTGCTCGTCGACGATGTGCTCTACACCGGGCGCACGATCCGCGCGGTGGTCAACGAGCTGTTTGACTTCGGCCGGCCGGCCAGCGTCACGCTGGCGGTGTTGGTCGACCGCGGCGGCCGCGAGCTGCCGATCGCGGCGGCCTATGCCGCGGCCAAGATTGCGCTGCCGGCATCACAGCGCCTGTCGCTGCTGCGCGGCGACGGCGGCGCTTTCAGCTTTTTGGTGCGCGACAGTGCGGAGCGCGCCGGATGATCTCGCGCCGCAACCCGCAGCTCAACAAACATGGCGAGCTGATCCACCTGCTGTCAATCGAAGGCCTGCCCAAAGCGGTGCTGACGCAGATCCTCGATACCGCGGGTACCTTCTTGAGCGTCAACCAGCGTGATGTGAAAAAGGTGCCGCTGCTGCGTGGCAAAAGCATCTTCAACCTCTTCTTCGAAAACTCCACCCGCACCCGCACAACCTTCGAGATCGCCGCCAAGCGGCTGAGCGCCGATGTCATCAACCTGGATATCGCACGCTCGTCGACGGCCAAGGGCGAGAGCCTGCTCGACACCATCGCCAACCTGTCCGCGATGCATGCCGACATGTTTGTCGTGCGCCATGGCGAGAGTGGCGCGCCGTACCTGATCGCCCAGCATTGCGCGCCGCATGTGCATGTCATCAATGCCGGCGACGGCCGCCACGCGCACCCCACGCAGGGCCTGCTGGACATGTACACGATCCGCCACCACAAGCCCGATTTCACGCAGCTCACGGTGGCCATCGTCGGCGACATCGTGCATTCGCGCGTGGCGCGCTCAGACATCCATGCGCTGACCACGCTCGGCGTGCCCGAGATCCGCGCCGTCGGCCCGAAGACCCTGGTGCCGGCCGACTTGGCGCTGATGGGGGTGCGTGTCTGCCACGACATGGCCGAAGGCCTGCGCGGCGCTGATGTCGTGATCATGCTGCGCCTGCAGAACGAACGCATGGCCGGCGCGATGCTGCCCAGCGCCGGTGAATTTGCGAAGAGCTTCGGCTTGACGCCGGAAAAACTCGCGCTGTGCAAATCCGATGCAATCGTGATGCATCCGGGCCCGATCAACCGCGGCGTCGAAATCGACTCGCGTGTCGCCGACGGCGCGCACAGCGTGATCCTGTCGCAGGTGACCTACGGCATCGCGGTGCGCATGGCGGTGATGGCCACGATTGCCGGGAACGACGCATGAACGGCAATCTGCTCATCCAGGGCGGGCGCGTCATCGATCCCGCATCGGGCCGCGACGAAATCGCCGATGTGTTGATTGCCGGCGGGCGCATCGTCGAGATCGCTGCGCTGGCCAGCGAGCGCAGCGACTTCGCGCCAGAGCGGGTAATCGACGCCCGCGGCTGCATCGTCGCGCCCGGCCTGGTCGACCTCGCCGCGCGCTTGCGCGAACCCGGCCTCGAACATGAAGGCATGCTCGAGAGCGAACTCAAGGCGGCGGCCGCTGGCGGTGTCACGAGCCTGGTCTGCCAGCCCGACACCGACCCGACGCTGGACGAGCCCGGGTTGGTCGAGATGCTCAAGTTCCGCGCCCGCAAACTCAGCCGCTGCCGGCTGTTCCCGCTCGGCGCGCTGACCCGCGGCCTGCGCGGTGAGGCGTTGACCGAGATGGTCGAGCTCACCGAGGCCGGCTGCGTCGGTTTTGCGCAGGCCGAAGTGCCGGTCGCCGATACGCTGGTCTTGCAGCGTGCGCTGCAATATGCGTCGACTTACGGCTACACCGTCTGGCTGCGCCCGCAGGACCACTGGCTCGGCAAGGGTGTCGCCGCCAGTGGTGCGATCGCCACCCGGCTTGGCCTGGCCGGTGTGCCGGTGGCCGCCGAGACGGTGGCGCTGCACACCATCTTCGAGCTCGTGCGGGCCACCGGCGCCCGGGTGCATTTGTGCCGGCTGTCCAGCGCCGCCGGGGTTGCGCTGCTGCGCGCGGCCAAGGCCGAAGGCCTGCCTCTAACGGCCGACGTGAGCATCAACTCGCTGCACCTGACGGATGCCGATATCGGCTACTTCAACCCCGCGATGCGGCTGACACCGCCGCTGCGCCAGCAGCGCGACCGCGACGCACTGCGCGCAGGCCTGGCCGACGGCACCATCGACGCGCTGGTCAGCGACCACATGCCGGTCGGCGCCGACGAAAAGAACCTGCCCTTTGCCGAGGCGATGCCCGGTGCGACCGGGCTGGAGCTGCTGCTCGGCCTGGCGCTGAAATGGGCCGCCGACGATGGCGTTGCGTTGCGCCGCGCGCTCGCGGTGGTCACCTGCGACCCGGTGCGCGTGCTCGGCGCAGCGCTGGGTTCGTTGGCCGCCAGCGCCGGCAGGCTGGTTGTCGGCGGGGTTGCCGATGTCTGTGTTTTTGATTCTGCGGCGCGCTGGCCGGTGACGCCGGATTCGTTGCACAGCCAGGGCAAACACACGCCGTTTTTGTTCGAGCATGGTGGCATCGAGATGCCGGCGCAGGTACGCTGCACCGTCGTTGCCGGCACGCTGGCTTTTGAAGCCGCGGCGCCGGGGCACTAAAGCGTTGTTGTCTCGCGTACGCGCCGAGCTGTGATGCTGCGTTGCCTTCGCGCCGTATCGTGACGCTGCGTCGCGTACGCGCCGCGTGGCGACTGTCCCTGGCGGTGCTGCACGGTGTCCACGGCCTCGTGATCGTGCTCGGGTTTTTCCCGCTGATGAAGCCCGCCGCACGCCACGCGCGGATCCGCTGGTGGTCGGAAAAAATGTTGCGCATGCTCGGCATCGAGCTCGTTGTGAGTGGCCATTTCAGGCCGGGTGCGAAGCTCATCGTGGCGAACCACATTTCTTGGCTCGACATCATGGCCGTCCACGCGGTCTGCCCCGAAGCGCGGTTTGTATCCAAGGCCGATGTCCAGCAATGGCCACTCGTCGGCCGCCTCGTCGCCGCCGCCGACACGTTGTATCTCGAGCGTGAGCGCCGACGCGATGCGCTGCGGGTGGTGCACCAGATGGCCGAGGCGCTGAAGCTCGGCCACACCGTCGCGGTGTTTCCCGAAGGCACCACCGCCGACGGCCACACGCTGCTGCCCTTTCACGCCAATTTGTTGCAGGCCGCGATCGCCACTGAAACGCCAGTGCAGCCGGTAGCGCTGCGCTATGCCGATGCCGGGGCGCAAGTCAGCACCGCGGCACAGTTTCTCGGCGAGACGACGCTGAAGCAAAGCCTGTGGATGCTGGCCTGCGGCCAAGGCCTTGTCGTGCGCGTCACCGTGCTCGCGCCGCAGGGCAGCGCACATGCCGACAGGCGTGCGCTGGCAGCCAAGCTGCGTGACGATATCGGCCGGGCTTTGGACAGCGGCCCGAGTTGAAGGCCGGCTGAGCGCTGTGTTTCCTCGGGGCATTCAGCGCGGCAGGGCGGCGGCGGCGCCTGCGTTCTCCGGCCCACGCTCGCGGGGAATCGCCTTTGGCCTTGGTGCGCCGTGCCGTCAACACCAGCGTCGGTGACCCGCCTCCGTGGCGACCGCGAATGGGGCCTGCGCCCGCAGACACCACCACCACCCTGCGGCCTCTTCGTGGTTCTGGTGCAGGACCGCCACGATCAATGTGGGCA
>JANOKR010000224.1:0-14087 GCA_031419315.1 Betaproteobacteria bacterium | reverse complement strand
CCGTAAAGGCGCGCCAGCGCGACCTGGTCGACCAACATCGGCGGCGGCATGTCGATCGACGAGCGGCGGGCCGATTCATCGGTCATTGTGTCTGCCAAGGGATGCAGCGCGGGCAAGGCCTCGCCGCCGGCCGACGCGCCTTCAGTCATCACCACCACTGCACTAGACCTTGGTCTGGTAGACGTAGGGCTGCTGCGGCACGTTAGCGTCTTGCCACTCGGCCGCCGCCTGGCGGTCGAGTGCCCTGTCCCAGAGCAGCGCGCGGCCGCGTTTTTGTTCCGCTTCGAGGCTCGGACGCCGGGCCTTCATCGACTCGATGAATTGGGTCACGTCGGACTTGTAGGGCTTCCAGAACAGCGGCATGGCGGGCAGGGGTGCAAGGTCAGGGTGCAAGAATGGAAACGCAGATTTTAACCGGGGGCAAGATGACGTTGATCACAAGGATGGGCTGGATGGGTTTTGTCTCCGCGCTGCTGGCGCTCGTCGGCTGCGACGCACAACGCGCCGAGAAGCTGGTCGAGGACGTTTCGACTGAAACCGAGGTGCGTGCGCAGTTCGGCGAGCCCAAGACGGTGACCATCGCCGCCGACGGTAGACGCACGCTGGAGTATCCGCGCCAGCCCGAAGGCGTAGCCAACTACGTCATCGTGATCGGTGCCAACGGCAAGTTGAGTTCGCTGCGCCAATTGCTCAACGCCGACAACTTTGCGCGCATCAAACCCGGCATGGACCGCGCCGACTTGCGCCAGATCCTCGGCCCGCACGCCACCACACAGCGCTTCGAGCTGAAAAAACAAGATGTACTCAACTGGCGTTTTGCCGACGGCACGCAGACCAAGGTCTTCAGCGTCACGCTGGGTGCTGATGGCAAGGTCATCGAGACGACGATCGGCGACGACCCGCGCCAGACCGTTGGCGGCTGACCGCCCGACTACACCGCCGGCCGGTCGTCGAACAACGCCGCCACGGTCGGCACGATCTGGTCGGCGCCGATCTGGGCCTCGAAGCCCGAGCGGCGGATCAGCGACAGCGGCTGCGCGTTGACGTTGGCCAGCACCAGCGCGATCTCGCGGCGCTGCAGATTGCGGTGCAGTTGCTCCAGCGCGTCCACGCCGGAGCTGTCCATCGAGACCAGCTTTTGCATCTCCAGCACCACCGCGCGGGTGCCTGGCGGCAGTTGCTCGGCAAGCGCCTCGATCTTGCCGACAGCGCCAAAAAACAGCGAGCCGTAGAGTTCGAAAGCAAATACGCCCGGCGGCAGCTCGTGCATCGGATGGGCCTTGACGCTGAACAGCGTGCCCATGCGCCAAATGAAAAACAGGCAGGCCAGCACCAGCCCGACCTCGACCGCGACGACGAGGTCGAAGACGATCGTCAGGAAGAAGGTGCCGACCATCAGCGTGCGGTACTGGCCGGAAAACTGGCGCAGGCGCTTGAACTGCGCGCCGTCGAACATGTTCCAGGCGACGAACAACAGAATTCCGGCCAGCACCGCCAGCGGCACATGTGCGGCGAACGGTGCCGCCACAAGCAGGATCAGCAGCAGCGTCAGCGCGTGCACGATGCCGGCCACCGGTGACACCGCGCCGGCGCGCACATTCGTCACCGTGCGCGCGATGGTGCCGGTGGCCGGGATGCCGCCAAGCAGCGGCGTGATGACGTTCGCTACGCCTTGTGCCATCAGCTCCTGGTTCGGGTCGTGTTTTTGGTGCGCGCCGGCGTTGTCAGCAATCCGTGCGCAGAGCAGCGACTCCACCGCGCCGAGCAGCGCGATCGTGATCGTCGGGATCACGAGCTGGCGCGCACTGTCCCAACTGAATGCCGGCAGCACCAGCTGCGGCAGGCCGCGTGGCAGCTCACCAAAACGCGAGCCGATCGTTTCCACCGGCAGCTGCCACCACCAGGCGACGAGACTGAGGGTGACCAGGGCAACGATGGCCCCAGGTGTTTTGGCCGCGAACCGAAACGGCCGCTGCGCGAGCAGCGCGCCGGGCAACATCGCGCCGGCGATGAACAACCGCGACCACAGCGCCAGGCCGGCCACGCAGACGACACCGAGCGCAAAAGCCTGCGGGTTGAAGCTGCCGATATTCGCGCCCAGCGCCTCGATCTGAGCAAAAAAAGTCCCCGGCGTTTTGGCAATCGCCAGGCCGAAGAGATCGCGCAACTGCGACAGCACGATCAGCACCGCGATGCCGTTGGTGAAGCCGATGACGATCGACACCGGGATGTAGCGCACCAACACACCCAGCTTGAACAAGCCGAGCAGGAACATCAGCACGCCGGCCATCACGGTCGACAGCAGCAGGTTGGTCAGCCCGTAACGTTCGACGATGCCGTAGACGATGACGATGAAGGCCCCCGCCGGGCCGCCGATCTGCACCTGCGATCCTCCCAGCGCCGAGATCAAGAAGCCGGCGACGATGGCCGTGATCAGGCCCTGCTCGGGCTTCACACCCGAGGCGACACCAAAGGCCAGCGCGAGCGGCAGCGCAACGATGCCGACCGTGATGCCGGCCCCGAGGTCGGCGGCAAAACGCTCGCGGTCGTAGTCCTTCAAGACATCGAGCAGGCGCGGGCGGAAGGGGTGCAGTTCCATCGCCGGGCCGGCCTGAAAGTCAACTCACGATCAGGCTGCGACTACAACTGCGGCGACGGCTACGATGACGACCATGCCATTGCGCAGTCGATAGTCTCAGCGCACCCGCAAGCCGGGTGTCGCGCCGGGCGCTGGCTCCAGGATGAACAGCCCCGGCTGGCTCTTTTCGTCGGCGTGGCTGGCGGCCAGCACCATGCCCGCGCTGACACCGAACTTCATCTTGCGCGGCGCCAGGTTGGCGACCACCACGGTCAGTTTGCCGATCAGGTCGGCCGGCTGATAGGCGCTTTTGATGCCGGAAAAAACTTCGCGTGTCGTGGCCTCGCCGACATCCAGCGTCAGGCGCAACAGCTTGTCGCTGCCGGCCACGGCTTCGGCGTTGACGATCCTGGCGATGCGCAGGTCGAGCTTGTTGAAGTCGGCAATGCCGATCTGTTCTGCGACCGCTTCGCCGCCCGGCAACGCGACCGGCGCCACCTCGGCGGCGGGCGCATCGAATAGTTTTTCGACCGACGCCAACTCGGCCCGCTGCATCAGATGTTGATACGGCCGGATCTGGTGCGATCCCAGCGCGCGCGCAGCGTCGGCCCACTGCATAGGCTCGATATTCAGGAACGCTTCGACCTGCGCGGCCAGCGCCGGCAGCACCGGTTTGAGGTACAGCGTGAGCAGCCGGAAGGCTTCGATACACACCGTGCAGACATCGTGCAGAGCCGCCGCCTGCGCGCTACCGGTTTCGGCCGTCTTGGCCAACGCCCAAGGTTTGTGCAGATCGACATATTCATTGACGCGGTCGGCGAGCAGCATGATCTCGCGCAGGGCCTTGCCGGTTTCGCGTGTTTCGTACAGCTCGGCAATCAAGGCGCTGTGGGCGCGCAGGCCGTCGAGCAGCAGCCGGCCTTCGACACCGACATCGGGGCTGAGCCAGCCTTCAAATCGCTTGGCGACAAAACCTGCTGCGCGGCTGGCGATATTGACAAACTTGCCGACCAGGTCGGCATTCACCCGCTGGACAAAATCTTCCGGGTTGAACTCGATGTCTTCGACCTTGGCGTTGAGCTTGGCGGCGATGTAGTACCGCAGCCATTCGGCGTTGAGCCCGAGCTCAAGGTAACGCAGCGGCGACAGCCCGGTGCCGCGGCTCTTGCTCATCTTGTCGCCGCCGGCGGTGAGGAAACCGTGCACGTAAATGTGGTTGGGTGTCTTGCGGCCGCTGAAGTGCAGCATCGCCGGCCAGAACAGGGTGTGGAAGGTGACGATGTCCTTGCCGATGAAGTGGACCTGTTCGACGTCCGGGTCGGCGAGATAGCTGTCGAAGCCCGCGCCGAGCAGCGCTTTGAGCGACGCCAGATAGCCCACCGGCGCGTCGAGCCAGACATAGAAATATTTGTCCGTGGTGCCCGGGATGCGGATGCCGAAGTAGGGCGCGTCGCGGCTGATATCCCAGTCGGCGAGCTTGGGTTTGCCGTCGTCACCCGGCACGAACCATTCGCTGACCTTGTTCAGCACCTCGCTCTGCAGGCGCCCGGGTGTATTCAGCCAGCCCTGCAAAAACTCGATGCAGCGAGGTGCTGAGAGGTTGAAGAAAAAATGCTCGCTCGACTTCATCACCGGTACCGCGCCGGTGAGCGCCGAGCGCGGGTTTTTCAGGTCGGTGGGTGAGTACACCGCGCCGCAGTTTTCGCAGTTGTCGCCGTACTGGTCGGGCGCGCCGCAGTTCGGGCATTCGCCTTTGATGAACCGATCGGCCAGGAACATGCCCTTCTCGGGGTCGTAGAACTGCTCGATGACGCGCTGCTTGATCAGCCCGGCGTCCTTGAGCTTGAGGTAGATCGACTGCGCGAGCGCGTGGTTTTCCGGCGCGTCGGTCGAGTGCCACTGGTCAAAAGCGATCTGGAAACCGTCGAGATAAGGCTTGCGTCCGGCGGCGATGCCGGCGACAAAAGCCTGCGGTGTGATGCCCGCTTTTTCCGCCGCGATCATGATCGCCGCGCCATGGGCGTCGTCAGCGCAGACAAAATTCACCGCATGGCCACGCATGCGCTGGAAGCGCACCCAGATATCGGCCTGGATGTACTCCATCACATGGCCGATGTGGAACGGCCCGTTGGCGTAGGGCAGCGCGGTGGTGACAAAGAGCTTGCGGGTCATGCGCCGATTCTAGGGTTGGGCGCGTGGGCATCGGCGCTGGCTCAGTGCCGGCGCCGTGATGGCTCCGCACCGGCTCCGATAAACTCGACCACCATGAGCATCGACCCCAAAAACCTCCAGGCTGCGCTGCAAGGCGTGACCGACCCGCAGACCGGCAAAGACCTCGTCACGACCAAACAACTGCGCAACCTCAAGATCGACGGCAGCGAGGTGTCCTTCGATGTCGAACTCGGTTACCCGGCCGAAAGCCAGGTGCCCGGCCTGCGCAAGGCCTTGATCGCTGCGGCGCGCGGTGTCGCCGGGGTCGAAAACGTCAGTGTCAATATCGGCTGGAAGATCACCTCGCATGCCGTCCAGCGCGGTGTGCAGCTGCTGCCGAACGTGAAGAATATCGTCGCCGTGGCTTCGGGCAAGGGCGGCGTGGGAAAAAGCACGATGACCGCCAACCTGGCGCTGGCGCTGGCCGCCGAAGGCGCGCGGGTGGGCATCCTCGACGCCGATATCTACGGCCCCAGCCAGCCGATGATGATGGGCCTGTCGGGCCGGCCGGAAAGTGCCGACGGCAAGACCATGAGCCCGCTCGTCAACCACGGTGTGCAGGTGATCTCGATCGGTTTCATGGTCGAGCCCGACCAGGCCATGATCTGGCGCGGCCCGATGGCCACCCAGGCGCTCGAGCAGCTGCTGCGCCAGACCAACTGGGACGACCTGGACTACTTGCTCGTCGACATGCCACCCGGCACCGGCGATATCGCGCTGACACTGAGCCAGAAGGTGCCGTTGACCGGCGCGATCATCGTCACCACGCCGCAGGACATCGCCCTGCTCGACGCGCGCAAGGGCCTGAAGATGTTCGAGAAAGTCGGCGTGCCGATTCTGGGCATCGTCGAAAACATGGCCGTCTACCACTGCCCGAACTGCGGCCACAGCGAACACATTTTTGGCGCCGACGGCGGCCGCAAGATGGCCGAACAATATGGCGTGGACTATCTCGGCGCGCTGCCGCTGTCGATGCAGATCCGCGAACAAGCCGACAGTGGCACGCCGACGGTCGCTGCCGACCCGGCGAGCCCGATCACCGCGACCTACAAGGCCGTGGCCCGCGCGGTGGCGGTGAAGATCGCGCAGCAGGCCAAGGACTTCAGCGCCAAGTTCCCGACCATCACGGTCAGCAAGAACACCTGAGCGCTTGAGGCCCTGCCAGATGGCCGCGGCCGAGGCCATCAGCTTCTACGAGGCCAGCGTCAGCCGCGGGCCGGCGCGCGCCGCGCTGCAGGGCCGGGTCGATGCAAGGGTGTGCATCGTCGGTGGTGGTTTTGCGGGGCTGAACACAGCGCTCGGTCTCGTTGAGCGGGGTCTCGATGGCGTGATGCTGCTCGAAGCCGAGTCGGTCGGCCATGGTGCATCCGGGCGCAACGGCGGTTTTGTTTTTGGTGGTTACAGCCTCGATGGCCCGGCGCTGGTGGGTCGGATCGGGGCTAACGCTGCACGTGAGCTGTACGGCTTGACGACGGCCGCGGTGCAGCTCATCCGCCAGCGCATCGAGCGGCACGGTATCGACTGCGACGTCACCGAAGGGGGCGCGCTGCTGTGCAACTGGTTCACTGACGAAAACATCCTGCGCCACCGCCAGCGTGAGATGGCCGATTGTTTTGGCGTGAACTGGCAGTTCATTGACGGCGACACTTTGCGTGTCCGGCATGTCCGTTCCGATCGTTATCACGGCGCGCTGTTCGAGCCCGACGCCTTCCACTTTCACCCGCTGAAATACACCCTGGGCCTGGCGCGCGCTGCCGAGGCCGGCGGCGCGCGGGTGTTCGAAAACTCCGCCGCGCGGTCGGTGCGGCGCAAGGGTGCGGCTTTCGAGATCGACACCGACGCTGGTGTGATCAGTGCGGAGCAGGTCGTGATCGCCGGTGGTGGTTATCTGGGCAGCGGGCTGGTGCCGGCACTCGAACGCGCGCTGCTGCCGATCGCGACCTACGTCATGAATACCGAACCGCTGGGCGACCGGCTGCGCGCGCTGCTGCCCTCACGTGCCGCGATCTACGACACCCGATTTGCTTTTGACTACTACCGCGCGCTGCCCGACACGCGCCTGCTCTGGGGCGGGCGCATCTCGATCCGCGAGCGCGCGCCGCAAGATATCGCCAGGTTCCTGCGCGCCGACATGCTGCGTGTATTTCCAGCCTTGCACGACGCCAAAGTCGAACATGCCTGGGGCGGGCTGATGAGTTATGCCCGTCACCAGATGCCGCAGATCGGCCGCCTTCGAGGCGGGCGCTGCGACGGCGCCTGGTACGGCCTGGGTTTTGGTGGCCATGGCGTGGCGCCGACGACTGCGGCGGGCGAGTTGCTCGCCGACGCGGTGAGTGGACACAAGCCCGTGCCGGCGGGGTTTGCGGCGTTTGGTCTGCCGCCGGTCTGGGGCATCGCGGGCAAGCTCGCCGCGCAGGCGCAATACAGCTGGGCCGAGTTGAAAGACCACTGGCGCGAGGGCTTCAACCGCTGATCGCGGCGGGGCTCAGCTGCCGGCCGCCGCGGCTTGAAATCAATCAGTGGCCGTCGCCAGCACCTTCAATCGCACCGTGAACACCGCGCCGCTGCAGCCATCGCTGCGGTTCGCCGCCAGCACGTCGCCGCCATAGCGTTCGACCAGGTTGCGGCTGATCCACAGCCCCAGGCCGGTGCCTTCTCGCTTGCGCGTCACGAAGGGCTGGAACAGCGTGTCGATCAACTCCGGCGCCAGCCCGGCGCCCGTGTCGCTGACGATGATCTCGACTTCGTCGACGCCAGCGTCGCGCGTGGCCAGCGTCAGCGTGCCGCCCTGCGGCATGGCGTGGATCGCATTCACGATCAGGTTCACGAATACCTGCTGCAGCTCGTTGCGGTTGATCGCCGGCAGGCGCGTCGCGCGGCTGTCACGCCGGATCTCGATCTGGGTGCGCTGCAGGAGGTGGCCGGTGAGCACCAGGCAGTCGTCGAGCACCCGTGCGGTATCCACCGGCTCGACGTAGCCCGCGTATTCATTCGGCCGCGCGTATTGCAGCAACTGGGTCACGATCAGGCGCATGCGTTCGATCTGCTCGTCGATCAGGCGCAACTCGCCACCGACCCGCTGGGCGTCGGCGCCGAGCAGTTCGCGCATCAGGTCCAGATTGCCCTGGATGACCGCGATCGGGTTGTTCACCTCATGCGCAACACCAGCGGTGAGCTGGCCAACGGCGGCGAGTTTTTCGCTGCGCACGAGCTGGTCTTGCGCAGCCTCCAGGTCGCGGGTGCGCTGCGCCACCTTGGCGTCGAGGTCGGCATTGAGACTTTGCAGCTCCTGCGTCTTGGTGTCGATGCTGTCGAGCAGGTGGTCCAGGTGGCCCGCGAGTGCACCGATCTCGTCGTGGCTGCCGGCGCGGCCAACTTCACCGACAGCGCCGACAGCGCCGACGCGGGCGTGCAGGTCGCCGGCGCCAACCTGCTGCATCGTCAGCGCCATGCGCTCGAGCGGCGCAAAGATGCTGCGCGCCCAGCGCAGGCTGACCAGCGCGGCGGCAATCATGACCGCAAAAAACATCGCGCCGATGGCCAACAGCATGCCGTATTTGACCCAGCGAAAAGGCGCTTCGGTGAAGCCGACATAGAGCATGCCCACACGTTGCCCAACGCCGTCACTCAGCGGCAGGTAACCCGAGACATACCAGTCGTTGACGACAAAGGCGCGGTCCAGCCAGGTCTGGCCGGCACCGAGCACGGTGTCGCGCACGGCCTGCGACACGCGGGTGCCAATCGCGCGGTTGTCGCGGTTGTCCAGGCTATCGCGGCCATCACGCTGGTCACGGCCATCGCCAAACAGCCGCACATTGGTCGAGATGCGCACATCGTCGAGGAACAAGGTCGCCGTGCCGCGGCTGCCAAAAGGCAGCGAACCTTCTGGATAGACGATCTGATTGATGTGGTCGATGAAGGGCAGGTTGCGGTTGAGCAGCACCCCGGCCTGGATATGGCCGAGCAGGCGGCCCGCGGGGTCGAGCACCGGGTGGTCTGACAGCAGCAGCAGCGCCCGGTCTTCAATCGTGCGCGCACTCGGCGCGGCATTTCGCGTCGGCACCAGCGGCACCGCGACGCGGCTGCGCAGCGTGGTCTCGAGCACCATCTGCGCGCCAGGATCGAGGACTGTGATGCGGGTGCGCGGGCCGCGCTGGATTTGGGTGGCGGTTGTGCCCGGCGGTCGGTCGGTATTGCTTTCCACGGGCAGCAGGCGGACGAAGTCCAGCCGCTCGCGTATCCGGTAGGCGTCGAGCAGCAGGGCCACGCGCTGCGCCGCCGCGGCCGGTGCCGGATCGGCCAGCGCCAGGTGCAAGGCATGGGCTTCGGCGATCGCCGCGGTACTCGCGCCGACCTCGCCGAGCACACGCTCGAAATACCCGTTGGCCACCGCCAGGTCGCTGCGGATCTTGGTGATGAGCAGGCGGTCGAAAGCAAAATCGCTCCACATCAGCAATACCACGCCGAGCAGCGGCAGCACGACCAGCAGTGGCACCAGTACCAGTGCCAGCAGCTTGTTGCGGATCGACAGCTGCTGGAAGCCCGACGGCAACATCAGATCAGGCCCCACTCGGCGACCCGCCGCTCCAGCGTGCGGCGCGAAACGCCGAGCAGCATGGCCGCCCGGGACTTGTCGCCGCCGACCGAGTCGAGCACCGCCAGGATGTGCCGACGCTCGAGTTCGTGCAGGTCGGTCGGGCCGTCGGGCAGCGGCGGCGTGGACGAACGCAACGCCGCACGCGCCGCGCCCTGGCTGCGCGCCAGGCTCTGGTACAGCGCCGAGACATTCAGCGCACCCAGGATCAGCGATCGTTCGATCAGGTTGCGCAGCTCGCGCACATTGCCCGGCCAGTTGTATTCGCGCAGGTAGCCCATCTCGTCGGCGCTGACCTCGATCGGCGGCACGCCGAGCTGCGGCGCCAGGCGCTGGATGAAATGCGCCACCAGCTCGGGGATATCTTCCTTGTGTGCCCGCAGTGGCGGCAGCGTGATCTCGACCACCTGCAAGCGGTAATACAGGTCCTTGCGGAAGCGGCCGGCGCTGACCTCGTCGCTCAGGCGCCGGTTGGTTGCGGCGACGATGCGCACATTCACCGGGATTTCCTGCTCGCTGCCGACCGGCCGGATACGCCGGCTCTCAAGCACGCGCAGCAAGGTCGATTGCAGCGCCAGCGGCAGCTCACCGATCTCGTCGAGAAAGAGGGTGCCTCCCTGGGCATAAACAAACAGGCCGTCGCGTGGCTGCGCGACGCCCGCGCCACCACCCATCCCGAAGAGCTCGGTTTCGATCAAGGCCGGCGAAATCGTCGCGCAGTTGACGGGCACAAAGGGCGACGCTGCATGCGGGCTCAGCGAATGCAGTGCCAGCGCGGCGAGCTCCTTGCCGGTGCCCGATTCGCCGGTCAGCAAGACGGTCGAGTCGACCGCGGCAACGCGGCGCAGCGCGGCCTGCAGACCCTTGATCACGATCGAGTTGCCGACGAGGCCATCGGGCGCTGGCGTGCGCTGCAGCAACGAGCGCCGCAGGACCCAGTTCTCGCGCTTCAGCCGCGCGCGCTCAAGGCCATGTTTGAAGGCGTTGAGCACCTGGGTGACACGAAACGGCTTGAGCAAAAAGTCGCTGGCGCCGGCGCGCAGCGCCTCGATCGCAGTCTCGAGATCGGCAAAGGCGGTGATCAGCACGACTTCGCAGTGGTTACCCTGCGCGCGCAGCTGCCGCAACAGCTCGATGCCGCTCTTGCCCGGCAGCGTGATGTCCAGGATCACGAGGTCGAATCGATGCTGCTGCAGCAGCCCTTGGGCTTCTTCGGCCGAGCCCGCACCGAGTACCTGGCCGGCACGCGGCGACAGCGTCTTGAGCAGGAAGTTGCGCATGCCCGGTTCGTCATCGACGACCAGCACCGCGGCGTTGGGCCAGCGCTCGTCGGCCACTGGCGCGCGGGATTCAGGGGTGCTGACAGCAGGGGCAGCGGAGCGGGGCATGGGGCACGATCCTAGTGCAGTGTTCCACGCCATGCAGCACATAAAACCGCGTCTTTGCCGCCCCGGCGTCGTTGCAAATCCTCGCGGTGCCACTGGGCATCGCTGTGGTTTGCGCCTAGCCAGGACGACAAATCCATCGGTTTTCTTGAGTGCTGCACAGTGTCGAACACTGCACCAGCTGCGCTACGCTCGGGCGGTGAAAGCCAAAATCATTCCGATCGTCCACGCCGACGCCGCAAACCCAGAGCGGCAGCGCAAACGCCGGCAGCCGCGCGGCCGCCAAGTGGTTGCGGCGGTGCTCGCCGAAGTCCAGGCCGAAGTCTTGGCCGCGTGGCGCAGCGAGGCTCCGCCGCGGCGCGACCAACTCATCGAAGTGCTGCACTTGATCAACGACCGGCTTGGCCATTTGCCAACACCCCACCTGGCCGCGCTGGCGCAGTGGATGAAGCTGTCGCAGACCGAGGTCTTCGAGGTCGCGAGTTTTTATCACCACTTTGACATCGCTCGCGAAGATGCCAGCGGCGTGGTACCGGCGGCGCCCAAGCTCACCGTGCGTGTCTGCGACGGCCTGTCGTGCGAGATGGCCGGTGCGCGCGATCTGCTGCAGCGCCTGCCGACGCTGCTGGGCGCCGAGGTGCGTGTCATTGCCGCGCCCTGTGTCGGCCGTTGCGAGACCGCGCCGGTGGTGGTGGTGCATCAGTACCCGGTCCGCCACGCGACTATCGACAGCGTGCAAGCCGCGGTCGACGCCGGCCGGCGCAGCCATGAACCCGAGTCGTACATCGACCTGGCCGAATACATCGCACAGGGTGGCTACACGCTGCTGCGCGATTGCCACGAAGGCCGGCGCGATGCCGAATCGGTGATCAGCACGCTCGAAGACGCCGGGCTGCGTGGCCTGGGCGGCGCGGGTTTTCCGGCCGGGCGCAAATGGCGCCTGGTGCGCGCGCAGGCCGCGCCGCGGTTGATGGCGGTGAATATCGACGAAGGCGAGCCCGGCACCTTCAAGGACCGCTGGTTTCTCGAGCGCGACCCACACCGTTTTATCGAAGGTTTGTTGATCGCCGCCTGGGCGGTGGGCATCGACGCCGTCTACATCTACCTGCGCGACGAGTACCACGCCTGCCGCGCGTTGTTGACCGCAGAGTTGCAGCGCCTGCGCGAAGCGCCGCCTGGTGGCATGCCGCTGCCGTTGATCGAGCTGCGCCGCGGCGCCGGTGCCTATATCTGCGGCGAAGAGTCGGCGATGATCGAATCGATCGAAGGCAAACGCGGGCTGCCGCGGCTGCGCCCGCCTTATGTCGCCGAAGTCGGGCTCTTCGGGCGGCCGACGCTGGAACACAATTTCGAGACCCTGCATGCGGTGCGCGAGATTGTCGAGCGCGGTGCGCAATGGTTCGCCGCGCAGGGCCGCCATGGCCGCAAGGGCCTGCGCAGTTTCAGCGTCAGCGGGCGGGTGCGGTCGCCGGGGGTCAAGGTCGCGCCGGCGGGTATCACTTTGCAGGAATTGATCGACGAATTTTGCGGCGGCGTGCTGCCGGGCCACGCGCTCTATGCGTATTTGCCGGGGGGCGCATCGGGCGGCATCCTGCCGGCGCGGCTGAGCCGTCTGCCGCTGGACTTCGACACCCTGCAGCCGCAGGGTTGTTTTATCGGTTCGGCGGCGGTGATCGTGCTTTCGAAGAGCGACCAACACGCTGACAAGGCGGTCGACGCGGCGCGCAACATGATGCGGTTTTTCGAGCACGAAAGCTGTGGCCAGTGCACCCCTTGCCGCGCCGGCACTGCCAAGTCGAGTTTGCTGATCGCCGCGCCGGCCTGGGATCTGCCGTTGCTGGCCGAACTCTCGCAAGTCATGCGCGACGCGTCGATCTGCGGCCTCGGGCAGGCGGCGCCGAATGTCGTCGACTGCGTGGTCAAGTACTTCCCTGAGGAGCTGGAGTGACCAGTCCATGAACGCCGTTACCCGCGCCGAACGTGCCGAACTTGAATCACCGGCCATCAGCTTCAGCCTCGATGGGCGCGAAGTCAGCGGCCGTGCCGACGAGACGATCATCCAGATCGCGCGCCGGCACAGCGTCGAGATCCCGCACCTGTGCTGGACACCCGGGCTGGAGCCGGCGGGCAACTGCCGCGCCTGCATGGTCGAAGTGGACGGTGAGCGGGTGCTCGCCGCGGCCTGCTGCCGCAAGGCCACCGCCGGCATGGTCGTCAGCAGCGCCAGCGAACGCGCGCTCAAAGCGCAGAGGATGGTGCTTGAGTTGCTGCAAGCCGACCTGCCAGAGCGGGTGCACACAAGGCACAACGAAGTCGATCTCTGGGCGGCCAAACTCGGTGTTGGCAAGCCGCGTTTTGCGGCGCGCGCGGCGGTGGCTGCCGACCTGTCGCACCCGGCGATCGCGGTCAATCTTGACGCCTGCATCCAGTGCACGCGCTGCCTGCGCGCCTGCCGCGACGAACAAGTCAACGATGTCATCGGCCTGGCCTTTCGCGGTGAAGGCGCGAAGATTGTCTTCGACATGGACGACCCGATGGGCGCGTCGAGCTGTGTGGCTTGTGGCGAATGTGTGCAGGCCTGCCCGACCGGCGCCTTGAGCAACGCGCAGGATGCGGCGCTGGCGGTGCCCGACCGCGCAGTCGAATCGGTATGCCCTTACTGCGGCGTCGGCTGCCAGCTAACGTACCAGGTGAAGGGCGACCAGATCCTCTACGTCGAAGGCCGCGACGGGCCTGCCAACCACGGCCGGTTGTGTGTCAAGGGCCGCTACGGTTTTGACTACGCACGCCACCCGCAGCGCCTGACGGTGCCGCTGGTGCGGCGCGCCGATGCGCCGCCAAAAAACGCCGCGCAGGTTGTCGACCCGGTGCAGGCGCGGGCCTGGTTTCGCGAGGCGAGCTGGGAAGAAGCGCTCGCCATCGGCGGTGGCACGCTGCGCCGGATCCGCGACCAACGTGGCCCGCGCACGCTGGCCGGTTTTGGCTCGGCCAAGGGCAGCAACGAAGAGGCGTATCTGTTCCAGAAACTCGTGCGCCTGGGCTTTGGCAGCAACAACGTCGACCATTGCACCCGCCTGTGCCACGCGTCGAGCGTGGCGGCGTTGCTCGAAGGCATCGGCTCGGGTGCGGTCAGCAACCCGGTGATGGATGTGACGCGCGCCGAGGTCGTCATCGTCATCGGCGCCAACCCGACCGTGAACCATCCGGTCGCTGCGACCTGGATCAAGAATGCGGTGCGCGGCGGCACCAAGCTGATCGTCATCGACCCGCGGCGCAGCGACCTGTCGCGCCATGCCCACGCCTTCTTGCAGTTCAAGCC